>NZ_ATXH01000009.1 GCF_000421585.1 Thermodesulfatator atlanticus DSM 21156 | reverse complement strand
TTTTTCGGCGGAGGATTAGATATTTTTCAGAGGGCTTGGTAATAGGCACGGAGAAGTTTGTAAAAGAAGCGCTTGCCGAGCTAAGGGAGAAGCTTGGGCTTAAGCGCAGGCGGCGGAAGCTACTTTCTGTTTCGTCCTGGCTAAGCCTTAAAGCTTGCTAGAAAAACTATCGACAACTAAAGTGTTGACTTTCGGCTCTCAGAAAGGCAAAGTTTTGCCTAAAACTATCCGAGCACGATATTAAGGAGTACTTTATGTTAGATATCAGGCTTATTCGCGAAAAACCGGACTTTGTTAAAGAACGCCTTGCTCTTAGGGGTGAAGAATATCCCATAGACGAAGTCCTTTCCCTTGACAAGCGCCGCCGTGAGCTGCTCACCGAGGTTGAAAAGCTTAGACACGAAAGAAAAAACGCCTCAGATGAAATTGGTCGCCTGAAAAAAGAAGGCCAAGACGCCAGCGCCCAGATGGCAGCGGTAAAAGAGCTTGGCGAGCGCCTCAAAACCCTTGAAGCAGAACTAAGAGAAGTAGAAGCAAGACTGCGTATGCTTCTTCTTGAGATCCCTAATCTGCCCCATGAATCAGTACCGCCAGGAGAAGATGAAAAAGACAACCAATTAATAAAGCGCTGGGGTGATATCCGTGAGTTTGATTTTAAACCAAAGCCTCACTGGGAAATAGGAGAAAAACTCGGCATCTTTGATTTTTCCCGTGCTGCAAAAATTACAGGAAGCCGTTTTGTTGTTTATCGCGGTGCAGGAGCTCGTTTAGAAAGGGCTTTAATAAGCTTTATGCTTGATTTGCACACTCGTGAGCACGGTTATTACGAAGTATTACCCCCTTTTATTGTGAACGAAGACTCCATGATCGGCACAGGGCAGCTTCCCAAATTTAAAGAAGATCTTTTTAAACTTGAAGACTGGAATTATTACTTAATTCCCACCGCAGAAGTGCCTGTTACCAATTTACACCGTAATGAAATCCTTCCAGAAGAAAAGCTTCCGATCTATTACGTGGCCTACACACCTTGTTTTAGAGCTGAAGCAGGGGCCCACGGGCGCGATGTTAAGGGCATCATAAGGCAGCACCAATTCAACAAGGTTGAACTAGTCAAGTTTGTCCACCCTGACACATCTTACGACGAGCTGGAAAGCCTTACTTTAGATGCCGAAGAAGTGCTTCAAAAACTTAATCTTCCCTATCGCGTAGTAATCCTCTGCACCGGAGACCTTGGGTTTGCCGCAGCCAAAACTTACGACATAGAAGTTTGGTCCCCTGGACAAAATCGTTTTGTAGAGATTTCTTCCTGTAGCAACTTTGAAGATTACCAGGCCCGTCGCGCAAATATTAGATTCCGCCCTAAAGAAGGCAAAAAGCCACGCTTGGTTCATACCTTAAACGGCTCAGGCCTTGCAGTAGGCCGCACTCTCATGGCCATTATTGAAAACTACCAACAAAAAGACGGCACTGTAGTTGTTCCTGAAGTTCTGCGACCTTATCTTGGTGGTCAGGAAGTAATAGAGCCGGAAAAATAAATCTTAAGCAGCCTTTGCCATGAAAGAGTTCATCTATCTCGTATTAGGTATTATTTTGCTTTATGGCGGTGGTGAGGCATTAGTTAACTCTGCCACCCGTTTGGCACTACTTTTACGAGTTTCTCCATTAGTAATAGGGCTTACTCTTGTAGCCTTTGGTACCTCTGCCCCAGAGCTTGCGGCAACTTTAGTAGCAAGCTTTAAAGGCATCGGAGATGTGGCCTTTGGCAACGTGGTTGGCTCAAATATCGCCAATCTTGGTCTAGTCCTGGGTCTTGTGGCCATCATTCGCCCCTTAAAGACTTCGTTTCGCTTTGTTACCCAAGAAGTTCCTTTTATGCTCTTTACCGGAATTCTTCTTTATATTTTCGCCTACGATGGCAAACTCACTCGCCTAGAAGGCCTATTTTTACTTATTTTTCTTGCAGTTTTTTTAGTTTTTTTACTTAAGCGCTCAGGAAGCGTAGCTGCCCCTTCTCCAGAAAACGAAAAACCCGAAGTGAAAAAAGTTTTGCTCTACATCGCTGGGGTGGCCGTAGGAGTAGCGCTTCTTTCTCAGGGAGCAGAGTTTTTGGTAGAAGGTGCTGTTGGTATTGCGCGGAAATTTGGTATCTCTGAAAGGGTTATCGGCCTTACCATGGTGGCAGTGGGGACAAGCCTTCCTGAACTTTTTTCAACTTTAGTGGCTGCCTATCGGCGCGCTGGGGACATTATCCTTGGCAATGTTATTGGTTCAAACATTATGAATGTTTTAGCAATACTCGGTTGCACCTCTCTGATAAAACCCTTTACCTTTTCTCATCACGAGGTGACTTTTGACTTAAGCGTGATGATGGGCTTTTTCTTTTTGGCCTGGGCCATGCTCTTTATAGGCAAAGACGTAACCAGAAAAGAAGGAGCTATCCTACTTGGGTGCTACATCGTTTACATCCTCTATCTATACCGATAGGGCTGGCAGGGAGCTTTTCTTTTCTTTATGAGAAAAAGGGCAATCCCTACCACAACCATGGCAAAACAAAACTGCTGGCCTCTTGTCATCCAGCCAAATAAAAGCGGCACCCCAGCGTCTGGCTCACGGAAAAACTCTATGAAAAACCGGATGACACCATAGGCCACCAAAAAAGTGGCAAATTTATAGCCGCATGGCCAATTTTTCTTGCGTAAAAACCACATAAGAAGAAAGAGCACCAATCCTTCGCCAAAGGCTTCGTAAAGCTGAGAAGGATGCCGCGGTATAGGACCACCTTTAGGAAAAACCATAGCCCAGGGGACATCTGTAGGGCGACCGTATAGCTCACCATTTATAAAATTGCCAAGACGCCCAAGCCCAAGACCAATAGGTGCCGGGACTACAAAAAGATCAGCCCAAAACCAAAAATTAAGCCCGTGTTTTTTGGCGTAGATGTATCCGGTAATGAGAACACCAAGGAGCCCCCCGTGGAAAGACATACCACCGTGCCAGAGGGCAAAAATCTCTAAGGGATGCTTAAGATAGTAGCCGGGAAAATAGAAAAAAACATGGCCTAGGCGAGCGCCAATAATAAGACCCAGGGCACCCCAGAAAATGATGTTATCAAGGTGTGTTTCAAGTTCCCTTAACCCCCGCTCACGCAACTGATATTTAGTCAGAAAATACGCAGCCAGGAATCCCAGTAGATACATGAGACCATACCAGCGAATCGCAAGCGGGCCTATGTGAACAATAACCGGGTCAATGTGCGGATAAGAAATCATGAGGCCATTATAACGAGGCCTGCTAAAAGTTCCAGCTTTATTGTTTGCCTGTCCCTATTTCGGTTTATTTTGCCTGTCCCCATAACTGACTTATTTTTTCTTTGGAAAGAAAGCCATGTTTTGTGTTAAAAATAAAGAAAAGCTTTTCTCAGAGGAGGGTATCTATGAAGGTAAATCCGCTCATGTTTCGGGAGTACGACATACGTGGCAAGGTAGATCAGGACCTCACCGTGGAAGTTGCTGAAGCCATTGGCAAAGCCTACGGAACCATGGTCAAACGCACTGGTGGCAAAAAAGTAGTCTCTGGCCGAGATGGCCGGCTCTCTGGCCCTAAACTCCAGGAAGCCTTAATTAAGGGGATTCTCTCCACCGGTCTTGACGTGGTTGATATTGGCGTCACCCCTACTCCTGTAATGTATTTTTCCCTTTTTAAATTAGAAGGTATTGATGGAGGGATCCAGGTAACAGGGTCTCACAATCCCCCTGAATTCAACGGATTCAAAATATGCGTGGGCAAAGAAACCATCTATGGCCCCAAAATCCAAGAACTCCGTGAACTTATCGAAAAAGAAGACTTTGAATCAGGATCAGGAGAAAAGACATCCTATGACATCCTGCCAACCTATCTCAATTTTCTCAAAGAGAACATAAACGTTAAAAAACCTCTAAAAATCGTTATTGATTGCGGAAACGGCGTTACTGCCCTCACCGCGCCTTTTGCCTTCAAAGACCAAGGCTGTGAGGTAACTTCCCTTTATTGCGAAGTTGACGGCACTTTTCCCAACCACTTTCCTGATCCCACGGTAGCAGAAAACATAAAAGACTTGAGGGCCAAGGTCCTTGAGATTGGTGCTGACTTTGGCGTGGGCTACGATGGTGACGGTGACCGCATTGGCGTTATCGACGACAAAGGAAACGTGCTCTGGGGAGATCAACTTCTCATTATTTTTGCCCGTGACATCTTGCAGAAACACCCCGGAGCCACCATCATCGGTGAAGTTAAATGCTCACAAGTCATGTATGATGAAATCGCGCGGCTTGGCGGAAAACCCATTATGTGGAAAACCGGCCACTCCCTTATTAAAAACAAAATGAAAGAAGAAAAGGCCCTTCTTGCCGGAGAGATGAGCGGGCATATCTTTTTTGCAGACCGCTTTTTTGGTTTTGATGACGCCGTTTATGCCTCTTTACGGCTTGCAGAAATCGTCGCAAGCGCAGACACCCCTCTTTCTGAAATGCTAAAAGACTTGCCCAAAATGGTTTCAACCCCTGAAATCAGGGTGGAATGCCCTGATGAGAAAAAATTTGAAATTGTGCGCAGACTTACGGAAAAACTCAAAGCGGAGGGATTAAACGTCATTGATATCGATGGTGCAAGGGTTATTTTCGAAGATGGCTGGGGCCTTGTACGTGCCTCTAACACCCAACCCGTGCTCGTGCTTCGCTTTGAAGCAAAAGATGAAAAACGCCTGGCAGAAATACGCCGTTTTATCGAAGAAAAATTAGAACAAGTAAAGCAGGAAGTATAATGGAACCCCTTGGTTCAGTGCTCAAAAGAATGTGGGCGGCCCCTGCCTGGCAGAAAAGTCTGCTGGCCGCCCGCATTCTTGATTCCTGGGAAGGAATAGTCGGCAAACCCCTTGCCAGGGCAGTGAAGCCCCTTGGCTTTGCAAGAGGGGTGCTCATCCTTGAAGTGGCTGACAATATTTGGCTTCAGCGCCTGCGCTTTGAAGAGAAAAGGATCCTTGCACGCTTAAACGAATTAGCCGGTGAAGCTGTTTTCCAAAGAATCCGCCTAATTTTAAAAAGGGACAGGCAAAATTTTTATACTAAGCCTCCGCGAAAAGAAGTAAAACTTTCAGAGGCCCTTCTTGATCGTCTTCGCAAAGAACTAGCTATTATCGAAGACAACGAATTGCGGGAAGCCTTTTTGCGACTGCGCATCACCATTACCAAAAAAAGAATGCGTTACGGAGCAAAAAGACGCGCAACCTCATCGGTATAAGGCCCGCCCTTTTTGGTATACACGAAAAGCGGCGGAAGTATCCTCAGTTCTTGGCCACCAGCTTTTACAGCTTCAAGAAGAATAAGTCTTCCTTCGTCTTCGGGATAAGAATGCACCACGCGCAGGGTCTTAGGCGCAAACCCCTTTTCCTGGCACAGGTAAAGTATTTCCGGAAGCCTTTGGACCCCGTGAATAAGATAAAACCTTCCGCGGTTTCTCAAAGCAAGGGCCGCTGCGCTTAAAAAATCTGAAAGCGTGGCCAGGATCTCATGGCGGGCAATTCTTTCCTGAGGATCTGGTGAAAGCCTGCCTGTCCCCAATGGATAGTAAGGTGGGTTAGCAAAGACCACCTGAAAGGCCCCGGCTTTAAAGGGAAGTTTTTTCACATCCCCGCACACCGGGAAAACACCATCGCTAAAGTTATTTCGCTTTACGTTTTTAGCGAAACAAGCAACAAGTTCTTTTTGAATCTCAAGCCCTATGATCCGGTTTAAAGGATTCCGGTAAAAAAGAATAAGGCTTATTACTCCGCAGCCAGCCCCAAGCTCAAGGGCAATTTCCCCGGGTTTTAAGCGCACAAAACCCGCCAGCAGAAAAACTTCAAGGGAGAAACGATAACCTTTGGCTGGCTGGTATACCGTAAGGTTTCCTTTAAGCAGGCTTTCCTCACTAACCTCAGGCAAGTTCCACATAAACCTGGCCTTCTTTGCCAAAGCGTGCTAGGGCACTTCCTTCCGAGACTGCGATTTCAAGGTAACCTTCGCTTCCGATAAGAGCAAGGGGAGTGCCTTTAGGAGCTAGCCCATACGTCTTAAGAAAAGGTATTTCAAGGCCTTTGTAGCTGACTTTTTTTATTTCTTTTCCGGCAAGGTCAGTTTCGTGGATATTGGTAATGAGATTTCCGAAGCGGTCTACATAAATTATCGTCCCGACTATAATTTTTTCGTCTTTTTTAATCTTGGGCCAGGGAAGCCTCACTATTTCTTTGGCCTTAGGGCCAAAAGAAGAAGGCTCAACCCCTTTTGCCAGGTGAGCTGCCACCGGTGCAAAAATATCACGGCCGTGGAAGGTATGGCTCACTTCTTTGCGAAAATAGGCCTTATTCTTGAGCTCCCAGGCCGAAAACTCTTTTTCGCGCTCTAATACCAAAGTAAAAAGGCCATTGTCCGGGCCAATAAAAAAATACCTGCTCGCTGAGACAAGAATGCCTTTTCGTTCTGTGCCAACGCCAGGGTCCACCACCGCCACAAAAATGCTACCCTCTGGGAAATAACGATAAGAAACCCCCAAAAGATAGGCCCCGCTAGCTACATCCTGAGGGGGTACCTCATGGGATAGGTCAATAATATCTGCGGCGGGAAAGATAGACTTAATGACCCCCTTCATCACCGCCACGTAATGGTCTCTTACGCCAAAATCCGTTAGCAAGACAATAGCCATCAACGGCCCCCTGTTTTTTATTCAGGACCGTTAAACAGATGACATCTTAACATTATTATTGCAAGCGTTTTATTTTTTAGAGACCTTACAAAATACCTTTTCTTAAGGCCCGTCGAGGATCCATTCCCATTTTTCGTAACAAAAATAGGAACGATCCCTGCCCTTGTGCTTGCAACACCGATCCCGACAATTGTGCAAAGGTCTCTTTTTACGTGTCATTGTGCGCGCTTCAATTTTAGCAAACACATTTAGCCAAGCAGTATAAAGGAGCGGGAAACGGGATCGACCCAGCACAACGCCAGCTTGCGCCCTTTAAATTTAACAAGGGGGCCTGGGATTTTTAGGCTAGTCTTTTTCTTTCCTGGATTTTTTTCTCGTGCACGTTGACAATGCTTAAGTCAATATGGGTTTCATGTATTTCAAGCACATTAAAAGAGGGATAAGAGTAGCCCTTTAGCCTGCGCGAGGTGGCTGTCCCTGCGGTAATGAAAAACGTATTTTCAAGACGCCAGACCCAGGGATAGTGCTTGTGCCCTGAAAGCACACAGTTTACCCCTTCTTCAATACAGATTTTGAGCACGTCCCCGGCATCGCAAGGGATATTTCTTTCGCGTCCGGTGAAAGGAATGGGAAGAAGATGGTGATGGAGACAAAGGATCTTATACTTGTTGGTGCCGCGCATTTTTTCGCGAATAAGGTCGTAGTTTTCTCGGCCAACATGGCCGTCGTCTATATCAGGCTCGGTGGAATCTATTCCCAAAAAGGCAACTTTATCGTTTTCGAAGTATGGGAACCTGCTGCCAAAGACCTTCTCAAATATTTGATAGCCTTCATTACGCGCATCATGATTGCCTGGCACCACTATCAGGGGATATTTGATTTTGTCGAAATAATATTTGGCCATTTCGTATTCGTAGAGATAGCCGTCATCAGTAAGGTCGCCGGTTACCACCACGTAATCAGGTTTTAAGTCTTCCAAAAGATATATCAGGTTTTCCCCCCAGTTTTTCATGTAATTGTACCCGGTGACGTGAAGATCAGAAATATGGGCGAGTTTAAACATCGCAGGTTCCTCCTGTTTTTTTAGCAAAATAATGGTTGTTTTTTACGTGCTTATGTCCTCGTTGTAGCAATTCTGTGACAGGAACTTGTAATCATTTTTGCATAACTCCAAAAAAGGATAAAAAACGCCTTAAAAGCTAGATTTTCCAAGATTTTTTAAAAAATAGAAAAAATTCGTATCTTGAAATGGATTTTGTCAAAACCTTAACCTGGACATAAGGGAGACTTTTGCAAAATACCTTTTCTTAAGGCCTGTACAGGATCCTTTCCCGGCAATTTTGCAAAGGTCTCAATAATCCAGTTATTTAGGGGGCGGCATGAAAATTAAGCAAATCTTTTTTGTTTTCTGTTTAATGTTTTTTTATTCACCTTTGGCAAATGCTCAGGAGACCGAAGAGACACCCACCAAGCAGGAAGAAAAGGGATTTTTAGAAACCCTTACCGAAGAGGTAGGTAGCACAGCCAAAGAAGTTCTCGAAGAAAAAATCGAAGAATTCAAAAAGGGAAAAAGGGGCAAAATAGCCAGCGTTAAAGTCATAAAAGAAGAACCCGATCATTTAGTCCTTGAGGTTTCTTTCAAAAAAGTAGCCAACCCTGAAGAAGTATATATTACCGGGGAAGTTTTGCGTGCAGGAGCTCCGCTTTCTGACTTTGTGGTGGATAGGCTTCCGCTTGCCGCCAAGCAAGGCTTTATTCAGCTAAACGTTTATTACGTTGAACCTGAAACAACTGACTATGCGCCGGTTAAGACCGATCAAATAAGGGTTTATTTATACCCCTCTGGAGAACCGGATAATCGTTTTGGAGAATACTATCTCGCCTTGGTGCGCGATTGGGGAACACCTCCACAGGAAGAAGCCATTACTCTTGCTGAAGAAGAACCTTCTGCCGAACAAACGAGCCCTGAGCAACCCGAAGCAAAACCGCCTTTAATAAAGGTTCCTCAGCCTCCTTTTAAAGGGGTTGCGCCCAAGACTCCCCCGGCAAAAGAGCCGCCCAAAAAGGTAATCACAACCTTCGTTACCCGATATGATTTCTTCGCCAACGCGCACAAAGCCAAATGGCGCAGTCGTTACGGGGACCTTCCCTACCCTGGTAAAAATAACGACCGCCGCGGCTTTGCACGCCCTATTGCAAACGGCTATCTCTCCACGGGCAACCGCGCCATAAAGCTTCTTGAAACACATCCTGCCTGGGAACCAAGGGGCTGGATCTCAGGGGAATATCCGGTGCTCTTGCTTGGCAAAGGGGTTCATTTCAAAGCGGTAGTTGGCTTTTTAAAAGGAGCTAAGGCCTCAGATGGTGCCCTATTCAAGGTCTATGTCAAGGATGACCAGAACCGCAAAACCAGAGTCTTTGCACGCTATGTTTCTCCTGATCGCTATGTGCACGTTGATGTTGACCTTTCACGTTACGCTGGCAAACCCATTGCCCTTATCCTTTATGTAAATGCTTGGCGCACGTCAGCCCAAGATTGGGCGGTCTGGGTGGCTCCCCGTCTCACCACCAGATAGGAGGCCCAAGTGCATAAATTCTTCAAGGTTTTGATAGTTCTTATCGCTTCACTCTCGTTAAAAACCTCTCTTTTAGCAGCTAATTTCCAGGTTAAACCCATTTTCAAACCCCTGGCTCTAAAAAACATAAAACCCATAACCCCTCAAAAAGACGTAAGCCCCACAGGCCCAGATCCCAGCCGGGTGCTTGATTTGGCAGATATTTTAGAAGACGAAAAGCTTCTCACAGACCTTACCAACACCGTGGGCTTTGATCCGCATTTTGTGATCCAGGACAAAACTGCTACCAACGTTTTTTATTATGTACCAAGGGCCTTTTTGTTGCTTTGCGACGAAAAAGGCTATCACCTAGGGGTCCAGTACAATTACCAGGCTGTGCCAGGAGAACCTGCCGTAACTCTTAATCTTGACCTGGTAGCGCCGTTTAACCCAGGAGATACCAAGCTACTAAAGTATCTTTTGCGTGCAGGCTTGAAGCCACCCCCTGGCACAGAAATAAGGATCAAAGCCCTTCCAGCCTTGGGTGCCAAGGTTGATCTTGATTCCCTTGCCTCAGGCATTTCTCTTTCCAAAGAGCGTTTGTTTGTCATCGTTGGTTCTCATTTTAGAAAACCTATTCGTCTGGGAATGTTGCTTACCCCTGAAGAAGTCGAAGAGGTTCTTACCCAGCTAGGAGAAGAAGGGCTTGCAGGGGAGATGATCATTAAAATTGACGATAAGGAACTCCCTGTCCCCCTTGAAATCAGTTTTTCTAATTTTGCAGGCCCTAAATTGATAGGACTTGAAGACTGGCTTGCCCATCAAAAAGACGTCTACATCACTAATGTCACTTATTTTCCCATTAAACTCCGTGCCCTTTGTTCATATCGTCTCAAAAACGGCAGCCTGGAAAAATATTGCCGGGGCATTAAAGGCCATTTAAGACCCCGTAAAAAAGTAGCCTTTAAACTTCCTCCACCTGAAAAGATTTTGGGGCATAAGCTTTTGCTGGTCTGGTTTGATATGAGCCTTGATACCACGTGTAAACCCTGTCTTGCGAAGATAGAGCAGGAAGTGCGCCGTGGTGTGTCGCTTGCTCCCACCACCAAGCTCGTATGGGAAGTTATCCCCAACGTCTTTGAGACTCTAAATCTTTACAAAGTGATGGTAGAAATCCGCAGCAAGGCCCTTTCTTCCACAAGCGAAGAAACAAATAAAATCCTTGAATTCTCGCCGGAAAACACCCGCCAGGAAGTGCTTCTTTATCTCCACGAGCCTTCCCTTACCTACGAATACCGCATCTTTTTGGTGACCCAAGACGGAGCTCAGTTCAGACAAAAAGACTGGCAAAAGGCTGACTTAACCACCCAGATCACCGGAAAAAAGCAGCTAGAGGAGGTTTTATCTTCGGAAAACGAGCTCTAATTTTGGGGATACTTCTTTGTTTTTGGGCTGTCTCCGCTAAGTCTGAGCCTAATTTTTCAGTCTTTTTGGAAAGCGGTCCCTTACGCGCTTACCAGGACAAGGAAAAATCCTGTTTATGGTACCTTGCCCCACCTCCTCCAAAGCTCAAATATGTTAACGAAAAACCCTCTTATGCCTTGGAAGTTTTTGCCTATCATGGACGCAAGGCCACCGGGGATCGGGATAAATTTTGGCAAAAAGTTATTTTGACCCTTGATTTTGAACGCGCTTGGCCAGAAGAAGCCCGCAAAAACCTAAAAAAATTAATAGCTAAAAAGTATTTTTGTGAGGCCAAATTCCTTTCCCTTCCTATCAGCCAGGCCAAAGTCAAAATACTTTTCGGGGACCTTACCTACGCAAAAACCTGGGATACGCGCTGGCGCCCTCAAAAAATAGTCATTCCTCTTGAGGATTATTTAGGTGCCCTTCTTTGGAAAGCAGCGCAAAAAGGCCAGGTACTGCTAAGCCTTGTAATTGAGGAAAAAGCAAAAGGAGTGCGCCAAGAAAAAGGGAGAACCCTCCCAGCCAGCCTGACCTGGGTTTGGACCCTACCTTTAAACATGGACCGGCAAAAAAATCCCGCAAACTTCAGGCTTTACGACCTGGGAGGGCGCCTTGAAAGGGCTTACACCCAGCTTGATATCCTTTGCCTTGACTTTGTGGAAGAGACTCTTCCGCACTTATACGCCACTTTTGTAGAAATCGGATTTCCGGTAAACGGAAAAATCCTGATCAAAAAAGTTCGTTTTGATGAAAACACCCCTTTTCGCCAACAAGTCATCTTCCCTCTGGCTCACGAGCTAAACCGCCCGTATCGCTACCGGGTTCTTAGGGTGTTTGATGATGGGACGCAAAAAATTGGCCCCTGGCAGGAAAAGAAAGGTGAATTTGCCCTGGATATAACCCTTTACCGTAATGTGAAATCCTCAGAGGAGGCCCCATGAATATTAAGCGCTTATTCCTGATCTTTTGGTGTTTTTTATTTGTGGGCACCTGCTTGCATGCCCAGGAGATTTATCTAGATGGCGTCCAAAAATGCGGCGCACTTTATTGTTACCCCGCCCTAGATGATCCCCTTTCTTTTTATTACGTACCTGCAAATCCCAAGATCGCTGAGAAAAATGGTCGCCCGCAGTTTTCCTTTATGAAATATGCCCGCCTAAAAGAAGCTGAAAAAGCTGGCACCAAAGAAACCGAAGGCGGCGGGCTTGTCCATTTTCTGGCCACTTACGGAGTGGACAAAGATACGCTGCAAGAAGCCGAATCTGACCTTCAGACAAAAGTGCCTGGGGCTAAAATTGTCGGCCCAGTTGCCTTCAGGCGGGGAACCTATGTCATTGTCACGGCTTTTGCCAAAGAAAATAAGCGCTGGGTGAAAACCGTGGCCTTAGGAAAAGCCCCGCTCATGGAAGGCCAAAAAACAGCAGTCTCTTTTTCCCTGACCAAAGAAGGTGCTGAGCTTCTTTGGGAAAACTTCAAGATGGACACCTCTGATGTTTCGCTTGTGTTTGAAATGGAGTTTGCCGGCTACCGTAAACCCTTTGAGGCAGAAGTAATCATAGATTGGTCCAAAGTTTTTCAAAATCATCGGGTGCAGGCCGGTTTTCGTTACCTCTGGTTTGGGGCAGATGTCGACCTTCTCTTTCAGGAACTGCGGCGCACCGGAGCTATAAAAATCATCATGAAAGGCACCGACGCCCCCAGTGAAAAACTCCTTGCAAGTGTTCAGCAAAAACTTCTGGAAATAATGTTTGAACCCGTAGAAGACCAAAACATCGTCAAACAGATAATAAAAGAAGATAGCTACAGCAACCTTAACAAGGCCCTGGAATTCATCCTCAAGACTAAAAAGCTAGACAAAGTTTCTTTCTGGAAAAAATACTTTGAAATTAACTCTTTTTGGCATTCTTTCTGGGCCTGGTGCCCGGAGGCCCACGCCGGATCTCATTCCAGCGTAGCCTCTGTTTTTCAGGGCATTTTTGCAATTTTTGACGCCCTCACCAATAATTTTCGCCAAGATCTTATTAAAATTGCCAAACAAATCAAACAAAATCAGCAAAAAACCAGCTCTCCTCCCAGCCCCAACAAGTTTTTGTCTCCTTACGACAACCTTTGTAATGAACTTACTTCGGTTTGTACCCAAATAGTGAAAGACAAAAATCTAGTACGGGCCTGTCCTCTTCTTGAAAAATATCGTTGTAATCGGTGGGTAAAAAACGAGAAACAAACAGTTACCAAAGACGTCTCGCGCTGTACGCGAAGCTTTTTACGTTGCCTTGAAAAGCGCAGCCTAGACTATTGCATAAAGCGCTGGGATAAGTGCATGGCCCAGAAGAAAAAAAACTGGAAGAAACGAACCCAAATATTACAAAATCGGTATCTTTATCTATTACGCTGCGTAAACACTCCCAGTCAAAAGTGCCAGCGACGATTTGCCCGTTGCATGGACAAGGGGAAAAACCCCAAGCGTTGTCTTTCGGTGTTGTTAGCCTGTAGTTGCCCGGGAAAACCCAAAAAGAAACCAGACAAACCAGAGAAGCCAGACAAACCAGAGAAGCCTAATAAGCCTAATAAGCCAACTCCAGGCTCCCAGCCTAATCAGAATCAAAACAACCGCACAAACGGCGGCGGAAGCGGGAACAATAACAATCCCCCAGCGCCTGCTGCTGATAATGGCAAACCCAATAAGCCCGCTCAAGGCAAACAAACCGGCACTCATAAAGCAACACCACAAGCAAAAAAGAAAAAGACCCCGGGCATAAGCCTGATTGCCGCCTATCGTATGCGCCATATTAAACAATCCGGATACTTCTACTACAGCCTTAAGCGTTACCGTATCGAGCGCCAATACCAGGTCATGAGTGTCAATATCGGCGGGCTTTACCAGCGCTACGGCCATGACAAACGCATCTTTAGGGCAATTCTTCTTGATGATCCGGTATTTAAACAGCGCAATATCCTAGTAACCATCGATGGTCAGGACAGTGACGAATTCGCAAACTACGTGAACGCGGTAACCGTTGAACTTCGTAAACACCACCAATTTGGAGATGTTTCCACCGACGAGGTAGTTATCACCCCTGAGCTTTTTGACTCCCAGGGAAACGCCTTTTTCCTGCGTTATGGCTGGAAAGAAGACCACGATCGGGAAGCATGGTTGAAGTATCAATACCGGGTGGTGTGGCATTTAAAAGGCGGTGTCGAAATAGCAGAAAACTGGCGCGAGTCTTCTTCGGCAGCCATTACCATTACGCCACCTTTTCGCTACTTGCCTGTCACTATCGAAGGCGAAAGTGAAAGACTTGGCGCCAAAGGTGTAAGGCATGCGGTGGTTACCTTTGTTTCCAAAGTGAATGGGCATGAAATTTCCACCCAGGTTACCCTTAAAAACACCGGGAAGGCCTCTGGCAAGATCGTAAACGTCCCGGTTCCGCGCCAAGGCGATCCCCCTTTGGTCTTGATTTCCTGGCACCTAAAAGGCGGTGAAGAAATAGCCACCGGGCCCTTCCCTTTAAAAGGAAGCATCATCTATTGGGACGAACTTCCTGAAAACTAGGAGGCGATATGAAAAAGGCTTTAACCCTGAGCTTACTTACTGTTTTCCTCTTCCTGGCCAAAGCCCTGGCCTTGGTGAATTATGAAGCACCACCCATTGAGCTAAAGGGGGTGCTATTGCTTCAGGATGCCTATAATCCCAAAGCCTATTACTACCTGCCAAAAACCCCACGCATCGCCCTGACCCCAGATGGTCTTCCGGCCTTTGTCATGGTTAAGTTTGTGGACCCCAAAGGAGACACCAGCGGTGGACTTTTACATATGCTGGTAACCCTTACCCTTCCGCCTGATGAACTCGAAGACCTGCGCAAGGAGTTTGCCAAAATTCGCTCAGGGGCAGAAATAGTAGGGCCTCTTCCCCTTCTTCAGGCCAAAGAAGGAAGTTTCAAGGTTATTTCAGGGACACTTAGTGACAAAGGTTTTACCAGAAGTATAATTTCAAGCGGTCGCGCCCCTTTAACACCAGGTTCTCAGGCAGCCATCGCCGCGGTGCTTGATCAACACGGAGCCACCCTTCTCTGGAATTCTTTAAAAAGCCCAACCTCAGATGTTTCGGTAAGCATAAGGGCCTATTACGAGGCTCTCCTGCCCTCTATCAAAGCCCACGTGTATGCGGACATCAGCACGGTTTACGAACACTTCTCCAAGGTGAAAAACATCCAGGAAGATTACACCAGGGACCAAATCAGACGCATAACCGATGAACTGGTACGCACCGGGGTCATCAAAGTGGAAGTTCTTGAACGCCTGCCAGGAGACGCCGGAAACCGCGCTATTCAAAGCCTAGTTGATCTGCTCAGCCAAAAACTGACCGATTTGATCTTTGACCAACGCACGGGCTTTACTGCGGTTCCTGCCAAGGAAAAGGCCGTTGAAGCTGGCCAGATAAAAGGACGCCAAAAAAAGGGCTGGCTGGCACGACTTTTTACCAGCACCGGCAACCAAAAATACTACACCGACAACCAATTTGTCCTAAAAGAACGCAAGGACATAAGTCGAGGGGTCTTTAGCATAAACCTTACCCGGCGCACGGTTATCAAAGTCCCTTACGACACCGCTGGAAATCTCTCTGGTTTTTACGCGGTTTATCACGAAGATGCCAGATTATTTAAGGTGGTAAATCTCGCTGACCCTGCTTTTCAAAAAAGAGAGGTCTTTTTTCGGATTGATGGAGACTTTGTCCAGGCCTTTGAAAGTCTTATTAACTTTGCCAGTGTCACCCTGAAAAAGACCTATCCCAACCATGAAGAAGCCACTGGAGAGCTCATTTTCACCAGGGAAGACCTTCGCCAAGGGAAGTTTTCTAAAAGCTGGCGCTACGCAAGGCTTGGCCAAAAAGATGCCGGCTGGCTCAAATACGCCTATAAAACTTCCTGGGATTTAAAAGGCCATCACCAATTTGAATCTACGTGGCAGGAAACCGATGCCCCCATCATCACACTAGCCCCACCTCTTAAGCGCTTTGACCTTACGGTTGACGCCGACCGCCTTGCCTTTGAAGACTTTGGGGTGCGCGCAGCAGTGATCATGGTACGCTACAAGCTATTTGGCCAAAAAGTCATCAAACGACTGGCAGTGCTCAAGGCCTCTGATGGAGAATCCCTAAGCGAATTCATTCTGTTTTTGGATCCAAAGGCCACCCTGGAATATCAGGTTTCCTGGTTTTATAGCGACGGCCAGCGCATAAAAAAAGACTGGCAAACACTTGAAGAGGGCTATCTTTTTCTCAGCCCCCCAGAATAACAACTTTTCAGGAGGCATTATGAGAAACAAATTAGCATTTTTGAGCCTTTTATTTTGGTTGATAGCCGGGATAAGTTATGCAGGGCCATTTCAACTTAAATTCCCACCCAAGTTTAACATTCCAAACCAGGTGGTTATCCCCTCCCAAAAGGAAGTTAAAGAAACCCTAGGGGTTCGCTACGGAAAATACGTGGACATTACGTTAAGTGACGGCACGGTGGTGCGCTGCTATCCGGCAGCAACAGTAGATCCCAATGTCATTTCCCGCAACTGGTATTATCTCCCCACAAGCCCCCATATTGCCCGGGATGCCCGAGGGGTGCCCCAGTTTTCGCTAATCAAGTTTGTATCAGATAAAAGCAAAGAACAAGGCGGCGTTGAAGGCGCCGTGCTTCACTTTTTAGTGGAATTTGGCTTAAGTCCCGAACAAAAAAAGGAACTCGAACGCAAATTCAAGGCCCGCGTTAAAGGGGCTGTGCTCAAAGGCGCGGTACCGCTTGAAAACACCGCAGAAGGGAATAGCTTTCGCGTTATCTCGGCCATTTTTGAAGACAAAGGCTTTACTTCACACATCATTACCAGCGGCAAAGCCCCGGTTATGGAAGGGCAAAAAGTAGCAGTAGCTGCAAGGCTTAGCGCCTACGGAGCAACTCTTTTAGAAAAAAGCCTTGAGCTTCCCACTTCTCAAATCTCAGTAGAGTTTGAACTACGTTACCTTACCAAAATTCCCGCTTATCGTGCCAAAGTGACCATAGACTATGATCGCTACCACCAAATCCGCCAGGATTTGATGTACAAAAGGCAAGTCAACAAGAAAAGATACTGGGACCCGAAGTGGTACAACATCTTTAATCGCAGTTCCCATACTTACATTACCGAAACCGAAAAGCAGCATTTTATCGACTTCTTAAGCAGCAACGGGGTGGTAAAGATTGAGATAGACCAGATGCCTGAGGCAGACAAAGAGATAGTGGAAATGGGGCTTCATAAGATAGTCCTTGAGGAGTTTTTCAACATGCAACGCACTATGGCTGAGGCCCTAGGAGAAAAGACTGAACCAGAAAAAATAGAACTTTCTGAAGAACAGCGCAAAACAGCTAAAAAAGTGCGAGGCTATAAGGCCTATATTTTGCAGGCCAAAGATATCAGGCGTAAAGGGCGCGTAACGATTGATTTGCGCAAAGTAAGTGCTCGCTATGATTCTCATCTCATGACCGGAAACGTAGCAACCTGGTACAAAAAATTCAAAAATGACCCCCGCCTGGTGGCAGAGGTAAACCTTGACGATCCCTTCTTCAAAAGACGCGAAATTCGTTTTGTGATTGACAACGAGGCCTATGACATCTTCAAGAAGATGGTCAATTACGCCACGGTGCTAGTCCAGGTTCCAAGACCAGGCCATCCGCCTTTTGAAGACCAGATCACCATTGACCGCAAATATCTCGAAGAACACGGCCAAACGGCCACGCTCACTTTTGCAAGCCTTGGAAAGCTTCCAGAAGAAGGCCCTATCTTCCGGTATGCCGTGCAGTGGAGCTTACGCGGTGGCTATCTTTTTCCCCGTGAGCCCAAATGGGCCCCTGGAGACATCATGGCCGTGACCCTTGCCGCACCGGTTCGCCCTAGAGTAATCGAGGCCGAAGCTGATATCGAAGAGCTTAAAAGCCTTGGGATCAGCCGTGTGGTGGTGGAATTACGTTATCGGCGTTTCGGAAAAACCTTTGTTGACCATGCTCCTTTAAAGATTTCGGTAACCCAAGGTGAACCCTTGGCCCAGACGGTTATTTACCACGACAGGGAAAATGAGCGTGTGGAATACCGCACCATCTTTTACCACAAAAAACTTGGCCGCCTCACGGGTAACTGGCAAGAAGTTCAAGGCGATTATATCTTTTGTGCCCCGGCCAAAGAAATGCTCGAAAAAATCTAGTTTTCTTTGGGCGATTCTTCCGCAGGATAAAGATGCACGTCGCGCTGGGGAAAGGGGATGGTGATGCCTTCTTCGGAAAAGCGCTCGTGGATACGTTTGATAAGGTGATGCATGGCAGGGCCTTTGTGCCTGGGATCATCCACCCAGCAAAGAAGTTCCAAATTTATCGAAGAATCACCAAAGTTGCGGTAACGCACCCTGGGCTCTGGGAATTTTTCTACGTGAGGAGCAGCCTTAACAAGCTCTAGAAGGACTTTTTCTACTTTTTCAAGGTCTGAACCATAGGCCACTCCCACCGGCACCCGCAATCTAAAACGGGGCTCAGGGGCACTTTCGTTTATTATCTTTGAATTTGCCATAATGGAGTTAGGGATGGTGATGATGATGTCGTCTCGGGTGCGAATGCGGGTTGAACGAATACCTACGTCAATCACTTCGCCTCGCTCACCAGAATCAAGGATGATGTAATCACCCACCTTGTAGGTTCGGTCAAGAAATAGCGAAATGCCCCCAAAAAAGTTGGCAAGGGTCTCCCGCGCAGCAAGAGCTACCGCCACACCAACAATACCCGCCGAGGCAAGAAGAGGCGTTATGTTTACGTTCCAGATGCTTAAGATGATAAAAGAGGCAGTAACAAAAATGATTACGTAGGCGATGTTTTTAAGAAGTACCAGGATATCGGCACCAAGATGCCCAAAACGCTCGGCAAAATACCCTTTGCGTTTGGTGAGCCATCTGACAAACCTAAAAGCGGTTACTGTCCAGATAAGACAAATGATGGTCTTAATCAGGTTTTGGACAATAAACTCGAAGCGCGAGCCAAGATTTAAGATATAGGTTGCGTGGGCAAGCCCCAAAAGGGCCACGTTTAAAACTACCGGCCAATGCAAAAAGCGTAAAATGGCATCATCAAAAGTAATCTTAGTAAGTGAGGCCAGGCGTTTTAATCCCTTCACGAAAATAAGATCAACTATCTTGGCCAGGATGAGATAAAGAAAGATTACCAAAAGCGCGCCAAGCCATTTGTGAGCAATAATTTGGGCCCAGGCCTCTCGTAAGCTCTCAATATTCATAGGACCTGACTATAAGGTCTTTGGCGTTTAGGTGCAACCATTCAAAACTTAACAATCGCAATGGATGCTTCGCCTGCGGATTCCATCTGTGGATTCTTCGCCTGGGGCCCAGGACGAAAAAGCAGAAAATGCCCAAGATGACAATGAGAGAAGGATTACGTTATAATCCTTCATGAAAAAACTTAAAGACTTATCCCTGAAGTTTATTGATCATGATTGAGACCTTTGCAAAATACCTTCTCTTAAGGCCCGTTAGAGGATCCGTTCCTCTTTTTCGTTCCGAAAAATGGGAACGGATCCCTTACGCTTGTACCGGCAACACTGATCCCGATGATTTTGCAAAGGTCTCATGATTGCTTATACCAAAAATTGATCCCAAAGAGATGAAAATACTTTTTGTTTACCCGTATTTTTTAAATGAACGCCCAAAAGATTACGACGTTAAGCCCCTTCCCATAGGGCTTTACTATCTCGCCGCAGTCCTAAAGGAAAAAGGCCACGAGGTAGAAATTCTTAACTGGTATAACTTCAAAGATCTTCTCAAGGCGCGAGAATATTTTCGCCAAAAGCGCCCTGATCTTATTGGCTTTTCTATCTTTAACGCCAACCGCTGGGGAGGCATTGACCTTGCCAAAGTGGCCAAGGAAGCTCTTCCAGATGTCCCCATTGTTTTCGGAGGCTTAGGGGCCACTTTTCTCTGGGAACACCTCCTTACCCACTTTCCAGAGATTGATTACGTGATCGTGGGAGAAGGCGAAAGCGCTTTTCTTTCCCTGGTTGAAGGGCTTGCTGCTCAAGAGCCTTCGTCATCCCTTGCTAAAATTCCGGGGATTGCCACCCGTGTTAACGGAAAGCCACACCTTTTAACAACTGCCGATTTTTGTCCGAATATAGACACCTTGCCTGACCCTGCGCGCTATTTCACCTTTCAACATGTTATTTCTTCGCGTGGATGCCCGTGGAATTGTGTTTTTTGCGGCTCCCCAAGGTTTTGGAAACGCAAGGTGAGGTTTCATTCTCCAGCATATTTTGTAGAGCAGTTAGAGCGCCTCTACCGCAAGGGCGTAAATTTCTTCTATGTCTCTGACGACACCTTTACCCTTGACAAGGAACGGGTAATCCGCATTTGTGAAGAAATCTTGAAAAGAAGGCTAAACATAACCTGGCAGGCCATCTCACGGGTGGATTGCCTTGATGAAGAAATAGTTTATTGGCTTAGACGCGCAGGGTGTTTGCAAATAAGCTTTGGTGTGGAGAGCGGTTCAGACAAAATAAGAAACAAAGTCCTTAACAAGAAACTTTCCAAAGAAAGCATAAAAAAGGCCTTTGAGCTCTGTCGGTCTTACGGAATTCTCCCAAGGGCCTATTTTATTTACGGCTGCCCTGGTGAGAGCCGCAAGACCATTCAAGCAAGCATTGACCTCATGAAACAAATCAAACCCCTAAGCATGCTCTGCTACATCCTTGATATTTATCCAGGTACAGCCCTTTATGATGATTTTAAAAAGCGCACCGGAGCAAATGATGATATTTGGCTAAAGCGCATTGAGGACATCATGTATTACGAAACAGATCCCGATCTTTCCGCTGAGAAAGTAAAGCGCTTTGGGCAAAAACTGCACCAGGCCTTCCAGAAAAATCTGCCACGCTTTATAGAGACCCTTGCGCTGGTGGACAAAAAAGAACTCTATCCCTATCATGCCGATTTTTTAACGCGCCTTGCCATGACTTTGCGCTACGGTGAGCTTGCGGAAAAAGACATCCCCAGACGCGAAGAACTGGCAGAAAAGCTTTTCCGTAAGGCCTTGAGTTACTATCCAGACCACCATGCCTACCTTGGCCTGGGCATTATCCTTCAGCAAAAGCGCCTTTTTGAAGAGTCGATAGCTGTACTTGAAGAAGGACTTAAGCATTATCCTCAAAGCGAACAGTTACACGTATGCCTGGCAGTAAATCTGATGCAGCTTGGAAAGTTTAAAGAGGCCCTTGAGCATCTTTTGCCTTTTCCGGAATCACCAGATGCCCTTGCCCGGGCAGCCGCCTGCTACGAGGCCCTGGGGGACAAAGTCCGCATGCACCAGTGCCTTGTGCGCTGGCAGGCCTTACAAAACCGCAGCTAAAAAAATTTTTGTTTCGCAAGATTTTCTTAGCGGCAAAAGGCCAAGCAAAATTTGTAAAAGTCGCCTTTTTACTATGGCAAGCGTCCCTGCGCGTCATTACGAGCGCTTAAGTACGCGAAGCAATATCAGGCCTAACAAAAAAGAAATCTTCACGAAAAGCTTAGCCCGCCTGAAAATAAGAAAAACGAAATGAGATTCCTTATGATATTCAAATTCAAGAAGGGCTAGAGCCGTCCTTGAACTCATGTGAGCCGGTTAAATTTACATTTTTGTAATTTGTTAAAAGCAAGAAAATTTGCCAGCACCTAATTTTTTACAAAAATGTAAGATATTTTTTCATCTAATAGGAATTTATTTGCATTTCAGGAGTTCTGCAGCATGGCATGTGTATTGCTTAAACAGAAAACAAAAAATTTGTAGGAGGTATTTTTATGAATGCTGCTGATACTGCTTTTATGATGTTAGCCTCGGCCCTGGTAATGTTTATGACCCCGGGGCTTGGACTTTTTTACGGTGGGCTTGTGCGGCGCAAAAATGTTCTCTCCATCATCATGCAATGCTTCATTTGCTTAGGGCTGGTGAGTCTAATATGGTTTGTCTATGGCTACAGTTTAGCCTTTGGCAACGACCACGCAGGTATAATAGGAGACCTTTCTTATCTCTTTTTAAAAGGGGTAGGGCTCGATCCAGGACCTCCGGCAGACAACATTCCGCATCTTCTTTTTGCGGCCTTCCAGCTCATGTTCGCCATCATTACCCCGGCGCTTATCACCGGAGCTTTTGCTGAACGGATGCGTTTTTCAAGCTTCTTAATCTTTACAACTTTGTGGGTGACATTTGTTTATTTACCCCTTTGCCACTGGGTATGGGGCGGCGGATGGCTTGGTAGCCTGGGAGCTTTAGACTTTGCCGGAGGAACCGTTATTCACATTGCATCTGGTGCCTCTGCCTTGGCTACGGCCCTGGTGGTAGGAAGGCGTATCGGCTATGGACGCGAAGCCTTTCATCCCCACAACCTTCCCCTCACGGTTTTAGGAGCTGCTATTCTTTGGTTTGGTTGGTTCGGTTTTAACGCTGGAAGCGCCCTTGCAGCAGACAAAATTGCCGTGCTAGCCTTTATGAACACACAGCTTGCTGCTGGTGCCGCGGCATTTTCCTGGGCTTTGACTGAGTGGGTCTATCAAGGGAAACCTACTACGCTTGGTGCGGCTTCAGGTGCCGTAGCGGGTTTGGTTGCCATTACCCCTGCTGCTGGTTTTGTGCCAGTTTGGGCAGGCGTGGTAATCGGGATTTTGGCTGGCCTAGTTTGCTATCTGGCAGTACTTGCCAAGAGCCGTTTAGGCTATGACGACGCCTTAGACGTCGTAGGTATCCACGGAGTAGGCGGCTTTTTTGGCGCAGTTGCTACGGGAATTTTTTGCTCTGTGGCAGCTAACCCTGGTGGCGCAGATGGTTTAATATTCGGAAACGTCCACCAGTTTTTGATCCAGGTTCTTGGGGCTACAGTCTCGGTGATTTACTGCTTTGTGGTAAGCTACGTACTACTTAAAGTGGTTGATGCCTTTTGTAAGCTTCGTGCTGAGCGTGAAGACGAGATTCAAGGCCTTGACCTCAGCGAACACGGAGAAACAGGCTACAGCTTATAATTTTTCTCTCTGAGATAACGCTTGCCGAATAAAACAGGATCCGTTCCTATTTTTCGGAACGAAAAAATGGGAACGGATCCTTCGCGTTTTGCAAAAATCTCTAAAAAATTGTGCTAGAAGGCTTTGTTTTTCTCCATTTTCTGTTTAGAATTTATATTAAATGATAATCGATAGAGCTAGTCGTGATTATAAAAACAGGCCAAACAAAATGTTATGATGTTCGGGGTAAAGTCATTCCATGCGAAGGAACCGGTCAGGACGGTGAATATCAGATAGGCCTTGACGCTAGTCCTCGTTTTCGAGTTTTTGACAGAATTGTAAAGGATCTTCTTACCGGCCTTTACTGGACAAAGAATGCAAACATTTTCGAGTTCCCTGTCTCATGGTCTGAAGCCTTAGGCGTTATCGCTGAGCTTAACCGAGAAAATTTCCTGGGTTTTGGTGACTGGAGGCTCCCTAATCGGCGAGAATTAGAAAGTCTGATCTTTTTTGAGGCCAAAAATCCTGCCTTGCCTCCGGAGTTGCCCTTTGAAAATGTCTTTCACGGTTGGTACTGGACTTCTACTACTGCCGTTATAAATCCCCAATATGCCTGGAATATACATTTTGGTGGCGGGCGTATTTTTTACAGTAAAAAAGACGAAGAACGCCTCGTTTGGCCGGTTCGTGGGATTAATAAGGCTCTTTATGCTACCGGTCAGAGAAAATGCTACAGTACCCAAGGAAAAGAAATCCCTTGTAAAGGAACTGGCCAGGACGGAGAGTTTCAGTATGGCAAGCGCTCACCAAGTCCACGTTTTGTGACTAACGGAGAGGTATTAAAAGACCTTTTTACCGGTCTTTACTGGACTAAAAGTGCAGATCTCGCTGGACTTGTAAGTTGGCAGGAAGCCCTTGAATTTATTAAAAATCTTAACAAAGGAAACTTTCTAGGATTTAGTGACTGGCGCTTACCCAACATAAGAGAACTGGAATCACTTATTGATTATGGCTCTCACTCTCCTTCTCTTCCCAAGGGCCATCCTTTTCATAAGGTAAGAGAATTTTACTGGTCATCTACCACAAGTTTTTATGAACCCAATTGGGCCTGGGCCCTTTATTTAACAAAAGGGGCCTTGGGAGTAGGGATGAAAAAAGACCGCCATTTTTATGTTTGGGCCACCAGAGGCCATCCAACAAATTAAAAATTAAACAAGGAGATAAAAAAATAGAAACGAAAATAGTAATTAGAGCCAAAGCCGAGGACGCCAAGTTTATTGGGACTTCCATGGGTGGCGGCTTGGTGGTGGTTAAAGATGCTTTGTCAGGTGAGATTCTTGACAAGGGTATGATCAAGGGAAGCACCGGAGACACCAAGCTTATCATGGAAAAGCCCTGGTTAAGGGGAATAAAGCTAGCAGATGAAAATACGGCTTGTTTTGTAGCCAAAATAGACATTGATGAGCCCAAATTACTTGAAATTATCGTTTACGCGCCTTATGGGCAACCTCAAGCTACGGCCAAAGCCTCTGTGACTACCTGGGTGGTGCCGGGCAAACACATAGAAGGCGACGGTATTATTCTTGATTTCCCAGGTTTAGTGGTGCGGGTAACAGAACCTTCCGCACATACTTTTTGGACTGTCCCTAACAAGATACGTTTGGCTGTTAGTGTAACTCCAATGTGTGGTTGCCCTGTTGACATGAAAACCTACTGGCCCCCTGATGCCTATGAAGTAGCAACTTTTATAAAAAGAAATGGCCTGCAAATAGAAAAAAGAGTTCTTTCTTTTTGCGGGAAAACTAATTGCTATGCCATGGAGATAGAAATCAACGAACCAGGAGACTACGAATTTATCGTTTACGCCTACGATCCTAAAACAGGGAATACCGGGGTTGATAAAACGACCATTGTAGCAACGAAATAGCAACTTGGTGCCCCCGGGAGGACTCGAACCCCCAACCAACGGCTTAGAAGGCCGCTGCTCTATCCTGTTGAGCTACGGGGGCGCACGCTATAAATAATGTAGCCTTTTTTTATCGGAGGGCAAGACTACTCTTCTATCGTGGCTACCGGCTGAGGAGCCCTGATAATTTCTCTAATCTTTTCAATTTCTTCTGGAAGATCTGGATCCGTTTGACATACAGGACATTGGCTTACGTGCCTTTCTATCAGCTCCATCATCCGAGCCGGTGCCAGAGCGTCTTCTTTTACTTTCTGATACCAGTCACGGGCAAGCTTTTTGAGCCTCTGGCACTGCATTTAGTTCTCCTCTTAAATTTTGTTATCGCCTGGATAATAGATTTTTCGGCAAATAGCAATATAATTTAAATTTTAAAAGATCTTCAATCCCATCATAAAACTCAAAAAAATTTGATAACCTTTGCAAAAAACCTTCTCTTACGGCCCGTTCGAGCAATCGTTCCCATTTTTCGTTCCGAAAAATGGGAACGGGTCCTTGCGCTTGTGCTGGCAACACTGATCCCGATGATTTTTCAGAGGTCTCATTTTGTGATAATTTTGATAAATGAAGAAAATCCTTGCTTTATCAAAAAAATTTTTATAATTTATAGGTTAGACTTTACACCCTAATACCTCCTCTATCTTAATAACGGGCGCGCTCGCCGCGCCCATTTTTACTTGGCAAACTTTTTATCTCTTTTATACTTCTGAGAAAAATCCGCTAAGAACAAACTATGCTTAGATATAACGAAAATACCGGGCTTATTTGTCGTAAGTGTAAAGGCTCTCTTTATCTCGTGCTTACTTGACGCCGGGTGGCTCTCAGGTGTGAGAGCTGTGCCGAAGTCTATAAGATAAAAGAATATTGGGATGAATTGCCAAAAGAATTAGAAGAAAAGTTATCACATATCAGGTGTGACCGATTCCTTTAAGGAGGCTTATCATGAAAGAATTTACCGTTGCGGTAGTAGGTGCCACAGGAGCGGTAGGAAGAATGATGATTCAAGTGCTTGAAGAAAGAGATTTTCCCGTAAAGGAATTGCGCCTTTTTGCCTCTGAACGCTCCCGAGGCGTAAAAATCCCTTTCAAAGGCGAAGACATAACAGTTGAAGTGCTTTCTGAACAAAAATCCTTTGCCGGCATAGACATTGCCCTTTTTTCCGCTGGGGCCTCACGAAGCCTTGAGTTTGCCCCTAAATTTGCTGCTGATGGTGCGGTGGTGGTGGATAACTCAAGCGCCTGGCGCATGGACCCTGAAGTCCCCCTTGTGGTTCCTGAGGTAAACCCCCATGCGGTGGCTGGATACAAAAGAAAAGGCATCATCGCCAATCCCAACTGTTCCACCATCCAAATGGTGGTAGCACTTAAGCCCCTTTATGACGAAAGTCCCATAAAACGGGTGGTTGTTTCTACTTACCAGGCTGTTTCAGGGGCAGGGCAAAAGGCCATTCAGGAGCTCATGGATCAGACCAGGGCCTGGTGTCAGGGAGAAAATATGCCAGAGCCCAAAGTCTTTCCACATCAGATTGCCTTTAATTGCTTGCCCCACATAGACGTCTTCCTTGAAAATGGCTACACCAAAGAAGAAATGAAAATGGTAAATGAGACCAAAAAAATTATGGAAGACGAAACTATCGCCGTTACAGCTACCACGGTGCGTGTACCTGTATTTTACGGACATGCCGAGGCCGTAAACGTGGAAACTAAAGAAAAAATCACTGCGCAAAAGGCTCGTGAACTTCTGGCAAACTTCCCTGGCATCGTGGTGATAGATGACCCTGAGAACAAAAAGTATCCCCTTCAAATAGAAATTGCCGGACGCGACGAAGTTTTTGTGGGTCGTATTCGTGAAGACGAATCCATTGAAAACGGCCTGAACTTATGGGTGGTGGCGGATAACTTGCGCAAAGGAGCTGCTACCAACGCCGTCCAAATCGCAGAAATTCTTGCAGAAAAATACCTTTAAATGCTGCTTGAGTTAAGACTAAAAGACTATGTCTTAATCGAAGAAGCCCGACTCAAATTTGAGCCGGGCTTTGTTGTATTTACCGGGGAGACCGGCGCAGGGAAGTCTCTTTTGGTAAAAAGTCTGAAATTGGCCTCAGGGGCCCGAGGAGGCCCCCAGGTCATAAGGCCTGGAGCCAAACAAGCCATAATCGAAGCCGTGTGGGAAAACTCTCCTGAGACCGCGGCAAAGCTTGAAGAATTAGGTCTTGAGCCTGAAGACGAAATCATCATAAGGCGTGTTATTACGAAAGAGAGGTCACGCATTTACTTAAACGGCTCACCTATTACCCTGCAGATGCTTGGGCAAATTTTAGCGGGCAAGGTTATTATTGCCGGACAGCACGAGTACCAAAGCATAAACGCCGCAGAAACCAGGCTCTTTCTGCTTGATGCCTTTGGCGGGCTTCTTGACCTGCGGGAAAAGTACCAAAAGGCCTTTAAAGAATACCAGGACCTGGCTCACGCATTAAATCACCTGCGGGAGAAAATAAGTAGCGCTTTAAAAGAAGAAGACTTTCTAAATTTTCAGCTAAAAGAAATCGAAAACGTAGCCCCTCAACCAGGAGAAGACGAAGAAATCGAAGAAAGGCTTTTTGTGCTCAAGAATCTTGCCCGCCTGGAATCCCTGGTAAAGGATGCACGCAGCCAACTTGAAACCGGATACGCCGCTTTTTCCCAGGCAAGGAAGAGCCTGAGTCAGGCCATTGAGTTTAGCAGGGAGCTTGAACCTTTGGCGAAAAGGCTTGAAAGCCTTGTTTTTGAGTCAGAAGACCTTGCGGGTGAACTTACTTCTTATCTGAGGAACCTTGCTACCGAAGAAGGAGAACTTGAAGCCCTTGAAGAAAGGCTTTATCAATTGAAACGCCTGAAGAGAAAATATGGCCCTACCCTTCAAGATGTCTTAGCCCATTACGAACAAATAAAAAAAGAACTTGCCCGGTTAACCACTGGCGAAGACCAATTGAAAGAGCTTGAAGAAAAAACAGAAAACGCACGCAGCAAAGCAGAAGCCCTGGCAGAAGAGCTTTCCCTAAAACGAAAAGAAAAAGCCGAGCTTCTTTCTCACAAAATAAACTCTTATTTGAAAGACCTGGCCCTTGAAGGGGCAAGATTTCGTATTCATTTTTCCCGAGAGGAACTATCAAAAAGCGGCATCGATTTGGTAGATTTTCTGGTGAAGACAAATCCCCAAAGTCCTTTGAGACCTCTTAGGGAAGTGGCCTCAGGGGGTGAGCTTTCCCGCTTCTTTCTGGCTATTAAAGCGGCGGTCTCCCAAAAAGAGGCTACAGAGACCCTTGTGTTTGACGAGATTGACGCTGGAGTTGGCGGGATGGTGGCTCATAAGCTTGGCACGCTCTTAAAAGAACTGGCCCGGGCTCAGCAAGTTATTTGCGTTACTCATTTGCCCCAGCTTGCTGCCCTTGCTGACCAGCATTTTGTGGTAGAGAAAAAGATAGAAGGCGAAAAAGCAACAACCCGTATAAAAGAACTTAATTTCCAGGAAAGAACTAAAGAAATTGCCCGGATGCTTGGTGAGCCAAACGCCCTTGAGCTGGCTAGGAGGCTTCTTGCAAGATGAAGGCCCGCGCGCTTTTACTTTTCTCAGAGGGCCTTGATAGCATTTTGGCCGGCAAAATCCTTGCCTTACAAGGTATCGAAGTTTACGCCGTGCGTTTTATCACTCCTTTTTTTGGCTGGAAATGGAAAGGAAAAGAAAAAGAATTTGACACTTATGTCCGTGAGGAATTTGGATTTCACCGTGGCATAATAAAGGACATAACCAAAGAATACTTGGCAATGTTAAAGAAGCCGCCACACGGTTACGGTTCACAGTTCAATCCGTGTATTGATTGCAAGATCCTTATGCTAAAACATGCCAAAAAGATGCTTCCTCACGTTTCTGCTCAGTTTTTGGCAACCGGTGAAGTGGTTGGACAACGTCCTATGAGTCAGTTGCGCAATATTTTACGCCACATTGAAAAACAAGCCCAGGTGGAAGATATTTTGCTTAGGCCTCTTTGTGCCTTGAAACTAAAAGAAACCAAGCCGGAGCGTGAAGGGCTTGTTGATAGGTCAAAACTACTTGATATTGCAGGTCGTGGGCGCAAACGCCAGCTCGCCCTTGCTAAAGAATTGGGCCTAAAAAAAATTCCTTCTCCTGCTGGGGGGTGCCTTTTAACAGATCCATCCCTTGCGCCGCGAATTAAACGTTTTTTCGAAAAAGAAGAAGAGGTAACTCCCAAAGAAGCAGAGCTACTCACCTTTGGCAGGCATTTTGAGCTGCCTCACGGAAGTTGGCTTGTTTTAGGGCGTGATGCCGAAGAAAACGAGCGCATTAAAACACTTAGTGAACCCGGTGACACCATACTTAAACTGCGCGATTTCCCTGGCCCAACTGGGATCTTTTTAATACTTTGCAAAGACGATCTTTTAGAAGGAGCCAAGTTAGTAAAAAAATACGCACCAAAAGCCCGCAAAAATGAAAATGTCGCGGTACGAATAATTTCAAACGGAGAAGAAAATATTATTCTGGTTTAAGAAGAATTGGCCAGTTCTTCTAGGGATTGTATGATGACAAAAAAACAAAAGGGGCACGCAATTGAAAAAGAAACTAAGTGAACTTGCCAGTTTAATAGGTGCAAAATTAGAAGGCGAAGATTTAGAAGTTTCAGGCGTAACTGCCCTTGACCTTGCAGAGGAAACTGACCTTTCTTTTGTGGAGACAGGAAGGTTTGTAGAAGCAGCACAAAAATCAAAGGCAAAGGCCCTTATCATCCCTCCGAATCTTCTTCAAAGACTTAGCGGAAAAAGTTTCTTGGTGGTACCCAACGTTCGGGCAGCACTGGCCAAAGTTGCTTGGCTTTTTTATGAAGAACCAGAGCATCCCAAAGGCGTAAGTTCTCTGGCCTTTATCGAAGAAGGAGCTGAAATCCACGAAGAAGCGAGCATATATCCCTTTGTTTATGTGGCTCGGGGGGCCAAGATAAAAGCAGGGGCTATTCTTTATCCCGGTGTTTACGTAGGTCAGGGGGCTGAAATCGGAGAAGGCACAGTCATTTATCCCAACGCGGTTATTTACCCCCGCACCAAAATTGCTAATAACGCCATCGTACATGCCGGAGCAGTAATTGGCGCTGATGGTTTTGGCTATGCCCAGGAAGAAGGAAAGCATTTAAAGATTCCGCATTTTGGCAGGGTTGAAATTGGCGAAGAAGTTGAAATCGGCGCCAACACCACTGTCGATCGTGCCACTTTTGGGGTGACCAGCATTGGTGCCGGAAGCAAGATAGACAACCTGGTTCAGATTGCCCATAACGTGCGTATTGGTAAGGCTTGCGTTTTTGCAGGGCAGGTGGGCATCACAGGAAGCGTGAGAATCGGCGATTTTGTAATGATGGGTGGCCAGGCAGGGGTATCCAACCATGTCGGGGAAAGAGCCATTGTCGCGGCCAAAGCAGGCATTGCCAAAGAAGTACCACCAGGCAAAGCCGTAGCAGGAGCCCCAGCCATGGAAATCGCCAAATGGCGGCGCTGTGTGGCTGCTTACGAAAAGCTTCCGGATCTGATAAAAGAAATCCGCGAACTTAGAGCAAGATTAAAAGAACTTGAGGAGAAAGTCCATGATAACGATTGATCATAAGGAGATCCTTGAGCTTTTGCCACATAGGTTTCCGTTTCTTTTTGTGGACAGGGTTGTAAAACTTGATCCCGAAGTACCGATGATTGAAGCTATAAAGTGTTTTACCTGGAATGAGCAGTTCTTCCAGGGACATTTCCCCGGTGAGCCGGTAGTGCCTGGGGTGATTTTAGTAGAGGCCCTTGCGCAGGTCGGCATTATCTTCTTTAAAAAAATGAAACCAGAATACCAGGACAGGCTATTTTTCTTTGCCGGGATAGAAAAGGCAAGGTTTCGTGCCCCTGTTTATCCGGGAGACACGGTGCGCATGGTGATAGAAGGTATCAAATCAAAGCGAAATATCCATCGCACTAGTGGCAAAGCCTTTGTTGGCGATAAACTTGTTTGCGAAGCAGAAGTAATAGCGGCGGTGCGCTAATGGCAGAGATTCATCCGCAAGCAATAGTTGACCCTTCAGCAGAATTGGGAGAAGACGTAACTATTGGCCCTGGCGCCATAATTGAAAAAAACGTCATTATTGGCGATGGCACTTCTGTCGGCCCCTACGCCATCATCTACGAAGGGACAACAATTGGCAAAAAAAATCAAATTGGCCCTTTTGTCACTATTGGAGCTGCCCCTCAGCATCTTGCCTGCCAGGGGCGTGGTACCCGTGTAGAAATAGGCGACGAAAATATCATACGGGAATATGCTTCTATCCACCGGGGCACCACCCTTGATCAAGGCCTTACCCGCATTGGCAACAGGTGCTTTATTATGGCTTATGCCCACGTGGGCCATGATTGTGTGCTTGCCGATGAAGTAATCCTCACCAACACCGTGAACCTGGGTGGTCATGTAAAAATTGGAAAAGGGGTGGTTATCGGTGGAAACTCTGCTGTGCATCAGTTCTGTCGGCTAGGAGAGCTTTCTTTTGTTGCCGGCTTAAGCGGGGTGGACAAAGACGTCCCGCCTTTTGTGAGGGTTTTTGGCAGTCCAGCAAAGATTGTCGGGCTCAATTTGGTGGGGCTTAGGCGGGCAAAGCTTTCTTCAGACGCTATTCGCAAGCTTAGCAAAGCCCTTAAAATTTACCTGCGCGAAGGAACGTTAAAAGAAGCCCTTGCGAGAATTGAAGAAAGTTTCCCTGAAGACGATATAGTGCAAAAATTTGTAGCTTTTCTCAAAGAAGACTCAAAACGCGGCGCTATACGTAAAGCCTTAGGAGAATAAAAAGCTTAACACAAAATGATAGCCCTTATTGCTGGAGAAGGACAATATCCTTTACTATTTGCCAAAGCCGTAAAGGAAGCCGGAAAACCTTTGCTAGTGGTAACTTTTAATGGCCATGCCAACCACAGCCTGGCACAATTTGCAGACAAATATTACGTACTGCCCCTTACCAAATTTGGGAAACTCCTTAAGGTTCTTAAGGAAAATGACGCTCAGGAAGTAGCCTTTGCCGGGCGCATTCGTAAAAGCAAAGTGATTTCAGAAGCCAAACCAGACCTCAAAACAATACTGCTCTGGCGCAAACTGCGCACCAGAAACGACGACGATATTTTGCGCCTTGCAGCGGAAGAAATAGAAAAAACCGGTGCAAAGGTCATCTCCCCTACCAAGTACCTGCCTGAGTTGCTTACACCAGCAGGGATCTTGACCAGAAAAAAACCCAATAAAAAGCAGCTTGAAGACATTATTTACGGTTTTTCCATTGCAAAGGCCATTGGAGAGCTCGATATAGGCCAATGCGTAGTAGTGAAAGACCGCATGGTTGTTGCGGTTGAGGCCCTTGAAGGCACAGACGCTACCATAGCAAGGGCCGGAAAGCTACTTAAAGACACCGTAGTAGTCAAAGTATTCAAGCCCACGCAGGATCCCCGTTTTGATCTGCCTTCAGCAGGGTTAGATACCATCAAAGAAATGATAGCCGCGCGTGCCAAGGTGTTGGCCCTTGAAGCACACCGTTCGCTTTTTTTTAATCGGGAAGAGGCTTTGTCTTTAGCTGATAAGAACGGTATAGTGGTGGTGGGAGTTCGATATGAGTAAAGTGCGCATTGCAGTGATAGGGGTGGGCCATCTTGGCCGCTTTCACGCTCAAAAATTGGCCAAACTGCCTGAAGCCGAGTTAGTGGGAGTAGTGGACGTACTGCGAGAGCGTGCCAATGCGGTAGCCAAAGAATGTAATACCAAGGCATTTTATGACTATCAGGAAGTACTACCCTTGGTTGATGCGGTCTCAATAGTTGTTCCTACGGTTTATCACTTTGAAGTTGCGAAGGCGGCTCTTTATGCAGGTTGCCATGTTTTTGTGGAAAAACCCCTGGCAAGCACGCCAGAAGAAGCCCGCAAGCTTGTTTCACTTGCCAAAGAACTAGGGCTTATTCTTCAGGTGGGCCATATTGAACGCTTTAACCCAGCCATTAAAAAACTCTTATCTAAGGTGAAAAATCCCCGTTTTATTGAAGCCCATAGGGTATCAAAATACTCCGCACGTTGTCTTGATGTAGATGTCATCCTTGATCTTATGATCCACGATATCGATCTCATGCTCACTATTGTAGGTGACGAAATAAAAGAACTTCAAGCCGCAGGGGCACCGGTTATCACAGACAAAATAGATCTCGCCAGCGTCAGGATTCATTTTAAAAACGGCATGGTGGCCAATCTGACGGCAAGCCGTATAGCCTTAAAACCTGCCCGTTCTTTTAGGGTTTATCAGGAAGGGGCTTATCTTGCAGCTGATACCCTAGAGAGCACTTTCACCTATGTTGAGCTTTCTAAGACTAACAATGGCCAGCTCCCTGATCCTGAAAAATTTCCCAATCCTGACCCGTTGTTTGAAGAAATTTGTGCTTTTATCGAAGCCGTTAAAACGGGAAAACATCCTCCTGTCAGTGGCGAAGATGGCTTTGAAGCCCTTGAGCTTGCCTTTCGGATCAAGAAAGAAATCGAAAAGCAAAAAGCACATTTTCTCGCGAGAGAAGGATCTTGTCTGCCGGACCTGATACGACACTGCATGTCTTCTTAGTGGCAGGAGAGGCCTCAGGGGATCTCCACGGGGCTTCTTTCCTGAGAGCCTTGCGCGAAATTGTCCCGCATCTTCATGCCGTAGGAATTGGAGGGCCCAAACTTAGAGCTGCCGGGCTTCAATGCCTTTATCCCGCAGAGAGCCTGGCCATCATGGGACTCCCTTCTTGGCAAGAGGTTCGCAAAATTATCGCTATTTTCCGCCGCATTAAAGAACACTTTAGCAAAAATCCCCCGGCTCTTTTGGTATTGATAGATTTTCCCGAGTTCAACTTGCGGCTTGCCCGTATGGCTAAGCGCTTTGGGATCCCGGTCTTTTACTACATCAGCCCTCAAATCTGGGCCTGGCGCACAAGACGCGTGAAACTCATCAAAAAAGTAGTGGATCGCATGGCGGTAGTGCTTCCCTTTGAAGTGGATTTTTACCAAAAATTCGGCTATGAGGTCCATTTCGTTGGTCATCCTCTGATTGACGTGGTAAGGCCTGCGCTGAATAGAAAAACCTTCTTTCGCCTGGCAGGGCTTAATCTTGCCAAACCTTTAATTGGGATCTTCCCTGGAAGCAGACCAAGGGAAATAAGAACTCTTCTGCCGCTATTTCTGGAAGCTTTTGAAAAAATAAAATATCGCCGTCCAGGAATACAAGGAGTAATTGTCAAGGCAGAAGGCATTGATGATGATCTAATCCCCAAAATAAAAAACCCTGCCGTTAAAGTTGTTAAGGGATACCAGTACGAAGTTATGGCCCAATCAGAGGCCATAATGGTAGCTTCAGGCACAGTAACCCTCGAAGCAACGATTGTGGGAGTCCCCATGGTAGTGGCCTATAAAATGGGAAAACTAAGTTATCTTCTAGCCAAAAGGCTTGTTAAGGTACCCTATGCCAGTCTTCCCAATCTCTTGGCAGGAAAAGAAGTAGTCCCTGAACTGCTTCAAGAAAAAGCAACCCCTGATAATCTTGCTGAGGCGTTGCTCAAGTTCCTGGAAGACAAAAACTATGCAGATAAGGTGCGAAAAGGGCTTTCTCAAATAAAAGAAACCTTGGGCCCGGGAGGTGCCTCTTGGCGGGCAGCGGAACTTGCGGCAGGCCTTCTTCCTCAGGCAAAGTTTCTTATTTCAAGACCATAATCTCTATCCCCTTGGGTTTGCGCAAAATATTGATGGTCACGTCGGTATCATGATTTATCACGTCAAAGTCGATGTGATACCCGTTAACAAGCAAGTTGCGTATTCTCACCTGTCTCAAAAACTTAGGCAAAGAAGGTCGGCAAAAACAGAGTCCTCTTTCGGTGAACTTAAGCCCAAGGGCAGCGGAAAGCATCATGAAAACGGCCCCGGCAGCCCAGGCTTGTGGATTACACGCCACAGGATAGGGAATAGGCCCTTGATCTGGGCGTCGACTAAAACCGCAAAAAAGCTCAGGCATCCGGTGATACGGGAAATAAAGGCTTGCTTCACTGAAGGCCCCAAGCATCTTATTGATAAAGTGCTTAAGGCCGTAACGAGCAAGGCCAAGAGCAATAATGGCATTATCATGGGGCCAGACAGAACCGTTATGATAAGAAACCGGGTTGTATAAAACTTCTTTAGAGGAAAGGGTGCGAATACCCCAGCCTGAAAACATTTCTTTGCTAAAAAGTTTTTCCACTGTCAAAAAGGCCTGTCTTTCTTCTGCCAAGTCTCCGAAAAGAACGTGGCCAGCATTGGAAGTGCATACCCGACAGGGCCTTTTATCGCCGTCCAAGGCCAAAACAAAGGTGTTTAATTCTTCATCCCAAAAGGCTCTCAAAAAGTTTTTTTTCAAAACAAGGGCCTCTTCTTCCAGCTGAGAAGCAAAGCGAGGGTTTCCGAGAAGTCTGGCCAGTTTCGCCAGGCTAAGGTAGGCAAGGTAGGCATAGGCCTGCACTTCCACCAGCGCTATAGGGTGTTTGGCCATAGTGCCATCAGCGTGAAATACGCTGTCGTGTGAATCCTTCCAGCCTTTGTTTACTAAACCTTCTTCTAATGCCTGGTATTCTAGAAAAGCATCGTTATCCAGGTCGCCGTATTGTTTCATCCACAGGTAGGCAGCTTCAAGATTGGGCCAGATATCTTTAATAAAAGCCAGGTCCCGGGTGCGTTCAAAATATTCTCCCGCAAGTACAATAAAAAGCGGTGTGGCGTCAATAGTGCCGTAATACCTTCCAAATGGAATTTCACCTGTGGCTGCCATCTCTCCAAAACGCATCTCATGAATAATCTTTCCTGGTTCAGCATCGGCATCAGGGTCAAGTTCTTGAGCCTGGGTTGCAGCTAAAAATTTTAGAACCCCCCTTGCAATGTCTGGATTTAGCCAGAGGCATTCAAGGGCAGTGATAATGCCGTCGCGCCCAAAAAAGGTATTAAACCAAGGGATCCCGGCATAGGGATAAAGCCCATAAGGGGTGTGCGTGAGCATCATGAAAATGTCGCTTGCTGATCTTTTAAGCCAGGCATTGAAATGTTCATGAGTGGTGCTTACCCGACAGGACTCACGGTAAAGCCTTTTTAACTCCTGTCTGTTTGCCAGATAGGCCTTGGTAAAAGGCAAAATATCTTCTTCGTCTTCCATGAGACAGGCAATTACCAGAAATAGATTCTTTTTTTCTTTGGGTGCAAGCTCAAGATAAAAAAGGGCATAATCGGGTTTTAATTCTGCTGGAGCCGGATCAAAGACAATCTTTGTTTTTCTTAATTTCCCATCAAGGCCCAGATACTTAAAAACTACTTGCTCGTCTTTTATCTCCTGCGTGAAAAATTTCCCTCTTTTGCGCCGCCTGGTTCCCCTTATCTCGAAAATATCGATAAAATCCGCGTCAAAGAAAATGCTCAAAGGCAGGTGGATTTTGCAAGGAGAAAAGTTAGCCACACGTATCGCTTCGTAACATACTCCTTGGTAAAGAAATTTTTGCCGCAAAATATGAACGCTTCCTCGGGGCAGGAATTCTTCTCCCTCAAGCATTAAGTCCGGATTGGTAAGGTCACTTACCACCATAAGATTGTCGCGGGTGGTAGAGGAGTTGAGCAAAAAAGGCCTTGCATGACAAAAGTGAAGCTCAAGCCTCGAAAGAAAGCGTGTGCCACAGTGGTATATTCCCTGTTCTCCCAAGCCTTCCTGGCGAATATCTCCGTAGGGATCAAAAAGGGCGAAAGAATCCCCATGTTTTAAAGTAAGGGCCTCTTTGGGGAGGCCCGGAGAAGTAGCCAAAATATAAAATTTTTGCGGTTTTGGTTTAGTTATGCATTCTTTCATGCCACCTTAAGCAAAGTCCTTTCAGCCTGAAGGACTTTTTCGTAAACGTTGAGATAATTTTGGGCCATGACTTTGGCAGTAAAACGTCTTTCAAAAGCCTTGCGGCAGTTGAGTCTATTAAGCGTTGCTACTTTTTCAACCGCAGCCACCGCCTCGTCCATGCTTTCTACGATGAACCCAGAGACACCGTCTTCGATTACTTCAGGCACAGAACCACAACGCCAGGCAATTACCGGGGTACCACAGGCCATGGATTCTATCATCACCAGGCCAAAAGGCTCTGGCCAGTCAATCGGGAAGACAAGGGCGTAGGCATTTCCTAAAAATTCGTCTTTTTCGCGATCGTTTATCTCTCCGATAAATTCAACCCAGGGACTTTTAAGGAGTGGTTTGATTACAGATTCATAATAAGCACGGTCTGCTTGATCAACTTTAGCAGCAATGAGGAGCTTCATCCCTACGCGTTCGGCAATTTGGATAGCCCGGTCAGGGCGCTTTTCAGGAGATATTCTTCCAAGAAAGGCTAGATAGTTTCCTCCCTTGGGATGAAACTGATAGAGATTTTCTGGAAGTCCGTGGTAAACCGTGGCTACCCAACGAGCATGGGGCAAAGGTGTACGCTGAGCGTTGGAAATGGAAATAACCGGTGCATCTGAGAACTCCTCAAAAAGGGGTTTTAAATCTGGAATATCGAGTCGACCATGAAGAGTAGTTACGTAAGGGACTCCCAGGCGCCGCATTAATGGAAAATGGATGTAGTCAATATGGAAATGAATAATGTCAAAGTTTTTGGCAAGTTTGGCTACTTTTTCAAGCATGATGATATGATGAGCCAGAGTATCTTTTACCTGTGGATCCAGACGAAGAGATCTTTCTGTGCAGGGAATAAGCTTGGCAGAGGTTTCAGAATCGCCAGACGCAAAAAGCGTTACCTCATGGCCCATTTTCACAAGCTCTTCAGTCAAATAATGCACTACCCTTTCGGTGCCACCGTATAATTTGGGAGGCACGCTTTCATGTAAAGGTGATACTTGGGCAATCCTCATTTCCTCCCTCCAGAGAGTGGAAAATCGATTTATAAGGGATTAGGATTTGCCAAGACAAAAAATAAATTCGCTTTTTTGGCGTTCAAGAGCATGAAAAGAGTACTTTTTCTCTGTACCGAAAATGCATGTCGCTCCCAGATGGCTGAAGCTTTAACAAACTTTTTTTATCCAGAAGAATTCAAAGCCTTTTCAGCGGGGATAAGGCCAAGGGGCGTAAACCCTCTAGCCCGCCAGGTTCTCGAAGAAATTGGCATAAATACCGATCAACTTAGGAGCAAGCATCTCGACGAGTTTATGGGCCAAGAATTTGACTTGGTGGTAACGCTTTGCGACAGTGCCGCTGAAAATTGCCCCCATTTTGCCAAGGCTAAAAAGACTATTCACTATCCCTTCCCGGATCCGGCCAAAAGCAGCGATTTGGAAGCATTCCGACGGGTAAGAGACATGATAAAAGAGGCTTTGCCAGAAATCCTGGCAAAAGCCTAAGCAGGCCTTTTTTAGGCCAATTTTTACAAGATATTGACAAAAATTTTTAGCCGGTTATCTTTTATAGCGACTGACGCGGGGTGGAGCAGCCTGGTAGCTCGTCGGGCTCATAACCCGAAGGTCGGCGGTTCAAATCCGCCCCCCGCAACCAGTTTTTCTTTTTTTTCAAGTGGATATACCCTCTCAATCGTTGTTTTTCCCTTTCTTTCTATTTCAAAAAGAATTGCAGAACCATAGACTTCCTTGGCCTTCTTTTTCAATCTAGCAGCAGCCTTAGAAATTTCATGTACAGTTGCTTTGTTGTCTCCTCGCACAACTACTATTGAAAATGAAGCTAAAGGAAATTTTTGAAGGTTACCGTTCCTATCCCGTGCTATAAAATAGCCTCGTTTTACAGAAGTGCTGTCATAAAAAATCATGCTATTTTCCTCTAAAAGGGAAAGAAGTTTTAATAAGGTATACTTTAAAGTGATTTCATCAGTAGTTTTAACAATAAATACAAAATCATCTCCTCCTATATGCCCAACGAAGGCATCATGATGATAGGTTTCTTGCAGGGTTCTGTTTAAGAAAAAAGCAGTTCTTTTGATTAAATTATCCCCTGCAATAAAGCCATAAGCATCATTAAATGACTTAAAATTGTCAATATCTAGATACCCTACAAAAAAGGGAGAGTTCTTAGATAGCAATTTATCGATTGTTTGTTCAATAACGAGATTGGCAGGAAGGCCAGTAAGCGGATTTACGTGAATGCGGGACTTATAAACTTCTTTGTAAAGTTTTTCAAAGACATTTTCTTTTAAAAGATAATAGGCTAAGATACCTTTATCTTTTATAAAAAGACAGTCTATATTTTTTCTCTCAAATAAAAGAGCTATCTCCAAAACACTGGTAAGCTCACAAATATCTATCACTTCAGAAAGATCCGTGACTTTCACAATTAAATTTTTAGAAATTTGGGAAGAATTATTTAATAGCCAATCGACATCTCTTAACCAGATAAGATTGAACTTAATAAAATCTCCTCTAACTCTTAAAAATTCCCAAAGATTTAAAATATATTCAGAACCACCAATCCTTAAAAGGAGAAAGCGATCATTGGCAAAGTTTTTATCAATGATTTTTAGCAAATCGCCTATTTTATCTGTTGGCAACAGAGAAAGAGATTTTAGCGGAGATAGCCAGGTTTTTATACTATCTAAGAGATTAAAAGAGCAGGGACAACTATCAACAACTTTGTCTTTAATAGAATAGAAATTTATTTCAGAAAACTGATAAAAAGGAAAAGGTTTTTCTAGATAAAATCCTTGAACATAATCTATACCTAATTCGAATAAAGTTTTTAAATCGTCTTTATTTTCAACGCCTTCACATACTACTTTAATTCCTAAACTATGAGCAATTTCGCGAAAAGTTTTTACAAGTTCATACTTGACAAAACTTTTAGAAATACTTTGGACAATTTGAATAGGAAGTTTGATATAATCAATATATTCAGCTAAATCAAGTAACATATTGATGGTATTGTAGCCCGTGCCGAAATCATCCAATGCAAGGTTAAATCCTTTCTTTTTATAGTATTCTAAAATTTCTAAAAGAGAAAAGATATCTCTAATCTTTTCTGCTTCTGTTATCTCCAAGACTACATGAGAACAACTCATTGCCTTTTCTTTAAGATATTTTTCGGTTAGGCCTAGTTTAAATTTATTGCTTTTAGCGATACAATCAGCTGAAATATTTATAAAAAGTAGTTTGTCTGAAACTGGAAAATTTAAAATAGCTTTCTTACGACATATCCAGTCTAGATCTGCAAGAGAAATATTGTCACAATGGCAATACAAAAACTCTGGGAAAGAAATGATTTTTTGATTTATTTTAAAGCGAGATAAGGCCTCATAACCAATAATTTCTTTTTTCTTTAAGGAAAAGATAGGTTGATAATAAGTTATGAGATGGTCAAAAATATCGTCCATTTACAACTCCTTTGAAGGACTACTAATCTAAATCGACTGCTACAAAAACGGAGTTAAAAATATTTATTTACAAATCTGTGACAAATTCTGCAGAACTTATTAGGAGACCTTTGTAAAACAACTTTTCTTAAAGGCCCGTTCTGGGATTCGTTCCCATTTTTCGGAAAGAAAAACAGGAACGGATCCCTGGCGCTTGTACTTGCAATACTGATCTGGACGATTTTGCAACGGTCTAGCATAGTATTGACATTTTTTATGAGTGAATTTTTGTCTTTTCAAATCTTGAATTTTGATATATGGAAAAGTCTTAAAATCTGGAAAAGCGGGAGGGCAAATTGGTAGATCCACGCAAACTCGAAGCCTTTGTCGTGTTGGTTGAAACCAAAAGCTTTTCAGAGACTGCCGCAAGGATTAATCTCTCTCAACCCACGGTCTCAGGTCATATCAAATCCCTTGAAGAATACTTTGGTTTAAGACTGTTTGACCGTAGCACACGTGAAGTAAACCCTACGAGAGCAGGGCTTTTTCTATATGAATGGGCCCGCAAAATTCTTGAACTTTACCGCCAGATGGAAAAAGAAATAAGTGATTTTAAAGGTGTGCGCACTGGACGGATCGAAGTAGGCGGAAGCACCATACCTGGCCAATACATCCTGCCGTTTATTTTGGCTGAGTTCCAAAAAGAGCATCCGGAAATATCTATTTTCCTTAAGGTGGGAGATACCGCCCAGATCATAAATGATTTGCTTAATGGAAAAATAGAAATTGGCATGGTGGGAGCTAAAGATGGCCCTAGCAATATTGCCTTTAAGCCTATTTTTCCTGATGAAATTATCCTAGTTGGTCTTCCTCAAAACGAACCCTCTTCCCCTCTAACGCTTAAAGAACTTCTTGATCTTCCCCTTATAGGAAGAGAACCAGGCTCAGGAACATGGGCTACGGTGCTAAAGGCTCTTAAAAAACATAGAATTTCTCCAGAAAAGCTGAATATCGTGGTTCAGATGGGTTCCACGGAGGCGGTAAAACAGGCTATTAAAGCAGGCCTTGGTTATTCTTTTCTTTCTAAAAGGGCCGTTGAAAGCGAATTAACCAAGGGCGAACTTGCAGAAATACCTGTGGAAAAATTAGCCATAAAAAGAAATTTCTACCTGATTCACCATAAAGAAAGGGAGTTATCGCCCGCTTCCAGGGCCTTTTTAGCTTTTTGTGAAAATAAAACCCAGGAAGAAAAATGATCAGGCAGAGCTATTGGTTTCCATAGTGCCTTTACGCGGGATAAGACGCGAGATAACGATCTCGTAAACCTCATCGTCTGCGCGTAATTTGCGCTGGCTAACTGCCTGTTCAAATTCTTTTTCTGCGAGATAAAGAAAAGGGGCAAGGGTGCGCATGCGTTCTTTATCATGGGCAAGATAAACTACTCCCCCAGGAACAAGGTATTTATGGAATAGCTGATAAAGGGACTCAAAAAAGCGGCCGCTAAAAACAACTTCTGCTCCAACAATAATGTCAAAGGAGCCTAGATCTTTGGGCTTGCGCCAATCAAGTTTTTCAACCTTTACATTAGCCAAATTGTTAAGAGCAGCGTTAAGTCTCAAAAAATCCAGACATTCATCTTCGTAATCGGTTATAACGACTTCTTTGTGACCAAAGGCTGCGGCTGTTAGACCTACCACCCCTAACCCCGCTCCGATTTCAAGGACCCTGTTAACAGGTTTTATGGTGGCCATAAAATCGGCTAGAACAATGGCAGCTTCCCAAATTTTTATCCAAAAGGGGAAGTTTTCTACTTTTTCAAAAGGATCTTCAGGGATTAGTTCCTCGATATTGGCAGGTTTGACAATGTTTATAACTTTTCCGCGAATATTTAGCGGTTCAACCTCAAGGCTATATTTTTCGCTAAGCTTCTCATAAAGGGGTTTAATATTTTCAGGAATTTTTATCATGGCCTAAGAAAGCTCCTCCTTCCAAGATAAAGATCTAACTTGTGCATCTTTTTACCACGCCAATATTTTATTGTTACCAGATCTCCTGGGGATTTGGCAAAAATGATTTTTTCAAGTTTAGCCTGAGAAGTTACCCTTTGGCCGTCAATAGAAATAATAATGTCTCCACCCAAGGGATAAATTACGTTTCCTAACGACACCTTTTTGCGAGCGCCTCTTAAGCCCACTTTGCGGGCTGGACTTCCTGGTAGCACCTTTGTGATCAAAAGGCCTTGGCTAAATGGCAAATCAAGCAATTTCACGAGAGAAGGATTAAGAGAAAGCCCTTCAATACCCAGCCAGGGCCAAACTACCCGCTCTTTTTCCATAAGATCTGATATTACCAGGCGCATCAGATGAGAGGGGACTAGCTTTTGCCCGCTTGAAAATTTAAAATTTGGTAAATTAAGGGCAAAACCAACAAGCTCTCCCTGCTCATTGAATACCGGGCCTGATCCGCAAAAGGAAATATTGAGATCTGTGGCATAAAAGCTTGCCAAAGTCCCAAAGGAGAATTTCACGCTTGCCGGGGCCTCAATGACCGTGGTCTTACGCATGCACAACTTGAAGCGAGGCCTGGTTACCAAAAAGAGATCTTGACCAAGATAAACGTCTTGGCGTGCCAAAGAAACAGGCAGTATTTTTTTGGGTAACTTGACTTTCAAAAGCGCAAGCCCGCTTAAGCGGTCCACCCCAAGGAGTTTTCCGCCTAGGAAAGTCCCATCATAAAAGACAACGTCAATCCAACGCGCTCCCTGAACCAAAAAGGCAGGCACTAATACATGCCCCTGAGAAGACACCAAAACCCCACTTGCTACCCCAGCAGGCAGGGTGTCACTACGTAAAAAGTCAGTTTCAACAGGAGCAGCGATAACGGTGACGATTTTTTTATTGAGTTTTGTGAAAAGATTTTGAGATCTTTCTTTAGCAACTGCGGATGAAACCAGAAAAAAGAGAAAAAAAACCACAAATGTCTTTTTAAGCATTTAAAAAAACCCACCAAAAGATTAGGGCTGCCAAAAGTATACGATAAGCCACAAAGGGATAAAAGGTGTGATTGCGCAAAAAGCGAAGAAGCCATGCGATGACCAAAATACCTGAGACAAACGAAGCCACAAAACCACAGAGATAAACCAAAGAGAATCCTTCGCCAGCTTTGAGCACTTTTAAACTTTCAAAAAGCCCTGCCCCGGCAATGATAGGAGCTGAGAGCAAAAAGGAAAAACGTGCTGCTTCTTCGCGCTTAAGCCCTACTAAAAGCCCGGCTGACATGGTAATGCCACTTCGAGAGGTCCCTGGGATGACTGCAATGGCCTGGGCGCATCCAATAGCAAGGGCCTTTGGCAAAGTAAGCTCGTCGATACTTTTTTCTTTTCGGGCAAAAATCTCTGCCACCACCATGGGAATTGACATTATCATCAGCATAATAGCTACCCTTAATGGCGAACGAAAAACCGTAGCCACCAAGTCTTCAAGCATAACCCCTGCTAAAGCCCCGGGAATGGTAGCAAAAATAAGATAAAAGAGAAGTTTGGGATTCTGGCCAGGGGCACGGCCAAAGGAGATGATCCTTAGCCAATCACGCCAGAAATACAAAAGCACTGCCAGAAGCGTCCCTAAATGTAGGAATACGTCAAAGGTAAGGCTCTGGCCTTTTACCTGGAAAAATTTTTCCGCAAGGATGAGATGCCCTGAGCTTGAGATGGGCAAAAATTCCGTAATCCCCTGAAGGACTCCTAATAGGATAGCATCGGTATAAGTCATGGAAGGCAATTTAAAATAAGCCCTCGCCTTTAGCAACCAGAAGTTTCTGATAAGGATGTTAGAACAGGCTTAAAGCCCTGTGTAAAAGGGCAGAGATCGGTGTTCTAAGTCAACCCGAAAAATGGGAACGGTTGCTGAACGGGTTTTGAAAAAAAATGTTTCGCAAAAGTCTCGCCTAAGATTAAAAAAACCAGTAATAAGGGAACTCAGAAAAGTTTCTTTTTGATGAATAAAGCCACTACAATTCCAGACAGGATAAAAGAAAGGCCCATCAGGATGAAAAAGGCATGGGGTGAATGCTGAAGAGGAAGCTCGATATTCATGCCGTAAATACTTGCCACAAGATTAGGCAGCATGAGCACAATAGTGACCGAGGTCAAAAATTTCATCACCACGTTGAGGTTGTTGGAAATCACCGAAGCATAGGCATCCATGGTGCCTGTCAAGATGTCGCTAAAGATCTTGGCCATGTCAATGGCCTGGCGGTTTTCAATCTGAACATCTTCTAAAAGCTCAAGATCGTCTTCGGTAAGCCTTAAGAAACGACCAGACTGCAGGCGACTTAAGACAATATCATTGGCCCTTAAGGCCGTGTTGAAATAGACCAAGCTTTTTTCGATATTGAGCAGCTTAAGAAGCTCTTTGTTGCGCATAGAGCGGTAAAGCTCTTGCTCGTATTCGTTAATGAGCCTGTCTATCAAGCGGAGATAACGAAGATAAAGGGTGGCAATGGAAAAAAAGAGATGAAAAAGAAATAGTACCGGGCGTTCAAGGGTAAAATTTTTCACCCTGTTTACTGCCATCAAGAAATCTTCGAATACGGGATTATCTTTCAGGCAGATAGTTATGATGACCTCATCGGTAACAATTATGCCAATAGGGATGGTCTCATAGCGCACGTAACCTTCTTCATGCCGCGGATCTGGCACCCGCAAAATAATCAAGAGTTGGTCTTCTTCGAGTTCGATACGGGGGGTTTCTTCTTCGTCAAGTGGATAGCGCAAAAACTCAGGGAGAATCTTTAGGGTTTCTTGGACATACTGGAGTTCTTCTTCGGTGGGAGAGGTGAGACAGACCCAGCAATGCCGCTCAATTTGCGGCGCAAGGGACAAAACGCCTTTTTCCGTGCGATAAATCCGTAGCAAGATCGACCTTCTTCGTTCACTTGAGTACCGTTTTTAAAAAAATTTAATCCTGTATAATGGCTTAAAATTTTCCTTTGCCGTTTACCACGAAATGAAAAAATGAGCAACTCAGTTTCAAAAGAAACAAAAGAGAAAATGCGCTTTGATATCATCACGATTTTTCCAGAATACTTTGAAAGTCCGCTAAAAGTAGGAGCTCTCAAAAAAGCCCAAGAAAAAGGTCTTATTTCCATTAATTTCCTAAACTTGCGTGATTTTGCTTTTGACAAACACAAAATGGTTGATGACCGCCCCTTTGGGGGCGGAGAGGGCATGGTCTTTAAGCCCGAGCCCCTTTTTCGAGCCATTGAAAAAACAAAAAGAGAAGGAAACCCTTATATCGTCTATCTTTCCCCTCAAGGGCGCCTTCTCAACCAAAAGATTGTCCGCGAGCTTTACGAAAAAAAGCATCTGGTTCTTATCTGTGGACGCTACGAAGGCATTGACGAAAGAATCCGTGAACACTTTATTCACGACGAAATTTCTATTGGTGATTACGTGGTCTTCGGCGGGGAGGTAGCAGCTCTGGTAATTGTCGAAGCAGTTGCACGCCTGGTGCCAGGGGTGGTTGGCAAACGCGACTCCGTGGAAAAAGAGACCTTTAGCCAAGGGCTCCTTAAATATCCCCAATATACCAGGCCACGAAATTTTATGGGCTATGAGGTCCCTCAGGTTTTGCTCTCAGGTGACCACGCCAAGATAGAAAAATGGCGGCGTCAAAAATCACTTGAAGTCACCTTCAAAAGAAGGCCTGATCTGCTTAAGGCTGCCGAGCTTACCCCTGAAGACAAAGAATTTCTCAAAAAACTGGGATGGAAAGAAGATGCCTGAACCCCGTGTTTACGTAGCCTTAGTGCATTATCCCGTGATCAACAAAGAAGGTAAAATAATTGCGTCATCTGTTACCAATCTTGATATTCATGATATTTCAAGGATTTGCCGTACCTACGGAGCAAAGGCCTATTACATAGTCCAGCCCCTCAGGGAGCAGCGCGAACTGGTAAAAGAACTCATCGAGTATTGGCAGAATGGCTATGGTAGGGTATATAACCCCGATCGCGAGGACGCTTTGAAGATTTTAAAAGTGGTCCCAGCGCTCAAAGTGGCGCTTGACGAAATAGCAAGAAAAGAAGGACGGGTGCCTTTGCTTTTAGGCACAGATGCCCGTGAAAAATATGCTAATATTAGCTTTGCGCGCGCACGCGAATTGGTATGGAGCGGAGAAGTAATACTTCTCCTTTTAGGCACGGCCTGGGGGCTTGCGCCTAAGTTAATAGAAGCTTGCCCCTACGTGCTTGAACCTATTCGCGGAAGAGGAAATAATTATAATCATCTTTCTGTACGCGCAGCAGCTGCTATTATTTTAGATCGCCTACTTGGCGAAAGCTGGTGGAAAAGGATTTAAGGAGGAAAGTCATGCTTCCGGTAATCAGAGAAATCGAAAGCGAATTTATGCGGAAAGATTTACCTGAATTTCGCCCTGGAGATACGGTAAAAGTCTATTTCCGTATTGTGGAAGGCGAGGACAAAGAAAGAACCCAGGTCTTTCAGGGAGTTGTTATCAGAAAACGTGGCTCTGGCACAGGTGCCACCTTTACCGTACGCAAGGTCTCTTACGGCATCGGTGTTGAGAGAACTTTTCCGCTTCATTCACCCCGTTTAGAAAAGATAGAAGTAGTCAAGCGCGGTAAAGTGCGTCGTGCTCGTCTTTACTATCTTCGTGGACGTACTGGTAAAGCTGCAAGGATTAAGGAGCGCCGTTAGGTTGTTTGGTAAACCTTCTCGTTGGGAAAGAGAAAGACAGTTTTTAGGGCGTTACCGCTACATTGCCGGGGTTGATGAAGTCGGCCGCGGGGCCTTGGCTGGCCCCGTAGTGGCCGCAGCGGTTATTTTGCCCCTTGATTTTGATCACCCTCACTTGGCTGATTCCAAATGTCTTACCCCTGAAAAAAGAGAAGAACTCTATCAGATCATCACTAAAGAGGCTGTTTCCTGGGCAGTGGCCCGTATTGAAAACGAAGTTATTGACCAAATTGGCATTTTGAAGGCAAGCCTACAGGCTATGGCGCAAGCCCTTGAAGCGCTTTCCCCAAGGCCAGAGCTAGCCCTTGTGGATGGTAAATTCACTACTCCATGGGCAGGGCTTCAAAAAGCAATTATTGACGGCGATGCCCTTTGTCGTTCAATAGCTGCGGCTTCCATTGTAGCCAAAGTTACCCGTGATGCTATTATGGCTGAAGCTGCAAAGCTTTATCCTGAGTATAGCTTTGAGAAACACAAAGGCTATGCCACCAGAAAACACCTGGAGGCCTTAAAAACACATGGCCCTTGTCCCCTCCATCGTCTCTCTTTTCGGCCGCTGGCAGAAACCGAAAGACCCGAAAGTCTTGGGTTCTTTCGCGGAAAAGCTGGCCGTATGGTACTTTCGCCTTAAAGGCTACCATGTTTGCGCCAAAAACTGGCGTACCCGCTTTGGAGAGCTGGATCTTGTGGTCAAAAAGGGTAAAACGCTGGTCTTTGTTGAGGTGAAAGCGCGCCGTAGTCTCCGCAAGGGAAGCCCGGAAGAGGCCCTAACGCCTGCCAAAAAGAAAAAAATACTCTCCCTTGCCAAGCTTTACCTACAAAAGGAAAAACCCAAAGCTCAAGTTTTGCGCTTTGACTTAATAGCCGTTGATTTTTCCGGGGAAAAGCCCCAACTTAGACATTACCAAGGGGTGATTGAAGATGACTACCAAACGTAAAAAACGCGAAGAAACCGCTTTAAAGGCCAAGAGAAAACCACTTTGGGTTGAAGCTAAACTGCCTGACTGGCGTGAAATTATTGCTGCTCCTTCCCAAAAAGCCGAAGAAATAATGCAAAGCTTAACCCTTCGCGAACAACTAAGCCTAATCCTTCAGGCTCCGTGGGAAGTTCGCGAAAGGTTAATTATTCTTTCCAAACAGGCTGATCGTCTGGTAAAAGCCCTTCCCCCTCAGGAGTTTTTCTGGACCGTAAAGGCCCTAAGCCCCGAGGAAGCGGTAACCCTTCTTTCCATGGCAAGTCCGACACAGCTCCAGTTTCTCTTTGACCTGGACTGCTGGCATAAGGACAGACTCGTTTTAGAACGAGTGCTTGCCTGGCTTACCCTAATGTTTGAGGCCAGTGAAGATGTAGTGGCCCGCTGGCTCAAACAGGTGGATTTTGATTTTCTGACTACCCTGATGAAACGCCTTACAGAAGTTTATAAACGCCCTGATGGCGTGGATTTAACCGAGGCCCGGGACTGGCTTCCACCTTATACCCTTGATGACATGTATTTTATAAACTTCAGGCTTGATAAGTTCGAACCACTCACCCGACGCTTGGTTGAGATCCTCATGGAAATTGATCCGGCACGTTATCGTGACCTTATGGAATCCATTATCTGGGAGCTTCCTGGAGAAGTAGAAGAAATGGCCTACCGGTGGCGCAGGGCTAGGCTTGCAGATTGGGGAGTGCCTGATTACTACGAATCTCTTGATGTCTATGCCCCGCAGACCCCGGACCGCATGCGCCAGATAGACCCTCTTTATCTTCCCGCTCAGGAGACAGAAGAAACCCCACCACCTGCGTTTTTGCCAGCTATCCATACCGAAGGCGTTGAGTTCTTTACCAAAGTGCTCTCAGGAATCACCGATTGGCGGCAGATTGACCGCCTTAAGCGAGAACTTGCTTGGCTGGTTAACAAGGTCCTCATCGTGGACATTGGCAATATTGACGATATCGAAGAAGCTCGAGGGGTTTTTGATAAAGTAGCCGGCTATTTAAACATTGGCCTTGAGTATCTTTCGCGGAAAAATCCCACCGAAGCCAAACACATTCTTGAGACTTATTTTCTGGAAGATATTTTTCGGGTGGCTCAAAAACTCATTAGTGATTTAAGACGCTATGCCCACGAAATAATCACCCAAGAGAACGTTGATCCTCGTATATTCCGCCACCTGGACGAACCCTATGCCTCTTATCTCAAGGGTGTTACTGCAAACGAAGCAAACCGCATCATGCTTTTTCTGCCGGAAAAAACCGGAACTGCCGAAGAATTCAGGCCTTTCCGCTCTCTTGCTGAAATCGAAAGGGTGCGGCGGGTGCTTTCCGAGATTGCTTATTGGGCGCCGCTCATCCAGCAGGCCTTTGGTGTGCCACCGGTGTGGCTTGCAGAAATCGCCCTTAAAAAGACCAACCTCATTGAGCCAGGCGATATAAGATGGAGCACCCTTATTTTAACGGCCCTTGCGAACTGGCTGGTTAACGAATCTTTTAAGTTTGAAGCAGTCCCTGAAAGCTTGTGGCCTAGCGTTATCGAAAAGTTGCTAACTAAAAAAGGCACCGGTGAGCGAAGTGTTATCAAAGAAAAAGTGAAAGAAGATGTATTTGAAAATTTTAAGCGATTGGCTAAAGAAGTTGCACCTCTTGAAGAAGACCACCTGCGCAGTTTTCTTAATTTTTGCTTCTTCAGGGCGGAGGAAGAATTCGCCTTTGCTGACAAAGAGAATATTCCTGAGCCACGTTATGTCCAGTGCATGCTCATTGAATTAGCCAAATAGTCGCCGCGCATTGTTTATGTCCGTGTAAGGATGGCCCTTTAGGTGACAGGCCGGGGGCCTGTCACCTGGTCAAGCTGAGGGCAGGCTCTCTGCCTTCCGCTCAAGTATGAGATATCATTGGGAGCAACGCTGTTCCCAGGGACCGTTCCCATTTTTCGGAACGAAAAACGGGAACGGATCTAGTGTTTTGCAAAGGTCTCAACAATATTAACAAACAGCGTTGTTCGGTCGCCTTTTAAGAAATTCAGGATATTCTCCACACTAATCTGGACAATTCGCCTGACTGCTTCGTGGGTATTGAAAGCATTATGCGGAGTCACAAATACCCTCGGGTGTGTAAAAAGGTAGTAGTTTAACAAAAAGGTTTTGTATTCGGTACTATCAGGCAAAACTTCTCCGGCCCTTAGGGTTTTCTGGAACTTGGCAAATTCCCTTTCTTTTTCAATTACGTCCAAGCAAGCAAACGAGATAATGCCTTTTTCTAGCCCTTCTATTAAAGCTTCTGTTTCAATAATTTCGCCACGGGCGGTATTTATGATGATTACGCCCTTTTTGAGCAAAGAGAGATTTTTTCTGTTTATAAGGTGGTAAGTAGAGGGAAGTAAAGGAACATGTAAACTGATGATATCACTCACTGATAAAAGCTTTTCAAGGTCTATGTAGTCAAATTCGTATTTTTTAGCGAAATCTTCGTCTGGATACGCATCATAAGCTACTACGTTCATTCCCAAGGCCTTGGAGAAAGTTATCATGTGTTTGCCGATTCTCCCTGTGCCCACGATTCCAATAGTCTTGTCTTTTAGTTCGTAACCCCTCAGTCCCTGGTAGTTAAAAATACCTTTTCGTGTTTTTTCGATGGCCTGAGGGATATTTTTTACTGCTGTTAGAAGCAAGGCCAGGGCATGTTCCGCGATTACATGGGCTCCGTAATCAGGGACCCTGTAAACAGCTATTTTATTTTGTTTGCAGAAATCTATGTCGATATGGTCATAACCTGCTGAGCGCGTTGCTATCATCTTCAAATTTTTGAATTTGGCCAGTGTTTCTTTGCGAAGGATGCTGTGCACAAAAACAGAGACTATCTCAAAATCCTGGTATTTTTCTGCGTTTTCAGGAACTAAAGCCTCTTTAGTATAAAAAACTTCATGACTTTTAAGTTCTTTTTCGACTATTTCTTTTTCCCAACCTTCAATTTCAAAAAATGCAATCTTCATGTAGGCCCCCATTGATAAAAAATTCACTAGCCATAAGATAAGAACAGCAGGAAAGAAAAAGAACCCCTTGCTAAATTTTTGTAAAAATTGTCAAACTTCGCTTTTGTATTTCAAACAGGATCCCGTTCTGTTTATCTTTGAGACCTTTGCAAACTACTTTCCCTTAAGGCTTGTTCGAGGATCCCTTGCAGTGGTGCTGACAACACTGATCCCGAAAATTTTGCAAAGGTCTCTATCTTTATATTAAGTTGCAGGCTAAAAGGCGAGCGAAGCTCCCTCCCCCTGCGCTATTTTGAACCCCAAGTTGAGTTTCTGGGACATGGGAACGAATCTATGAGAGAAGGCAGGCCACAAAGGGCCTGCCTTTTTGTTTTACGCGGCCTCTTTAAGCTCTCTTGCTCCTAGGAGGGAGTAGGTATATTGAAACCTGTTGACCTCAAGGGAAGTTTCATTGTTTTCCTTGTTGTAAGAAAAACGCACCTGGGTTGCGTCTAATAAAGCTATTTGAAGTCTAAAGGTATGTGGTTTTTTTGGAGCCCCGGCTGACATAGCACAAAAACGGGTGCACATGCCGTTTTTCTTGTCGTAAATGTCAAAGGTGAACTGGTCAAGGGCTGAGACAAAATAGCGTCCCGTGTCAACGATATTTTTAGTGATGGGCTTAAGGGCAGAAGAAGTGTCATCTTCAGATGCTATTTCTTCGCTAGGAGCCTCTGAAGTTGCGACTTCTGTGGTCTGTTCAGGTTCAACCCCTTCTTCGATTGTATCAGCAGGTATCTCTTGGGTAGCGGCCTCTTCGTTTAAAACTTCCTCGGCGAGGATCTCGCTGGTATCAGTAGTCTGCGAGGTTGTTTCTACCTGTTCTAAATGAATTTCAAGGCTAAGGGATACACTTTTAGCCTGTCCTTTCCAAACCGATGTTCCTTCAATGTTTAGGCTAAAATCCAGGGTGTTTGAATCAGAAATATTTAGATCTAAATTAAATTCCCGCAAAATTGACCTTGGACCTTTATTCAAAGAAGGAGAAAGTAAACTCTCTGCCGCGTGCAAGGTCCGTTGGATAGATTTGTCACCTTTGAGCAGGCTTAAAGCCTTGTGGAAAATGCGGTTTATATCTCCCAAAAACACCCGAAAAAGACCGTTTAGCTCGGAAGTGGCTATGTCGCCTGTGTCACTAACAGCAGGGGGCTTAGGCAGTTTTTCAGCAACTTTTTGCTCTGTTTGGAACTGACTTTGTTGCAAAATTTTGTTTTGAATCGTGACTTGGTCTTGGATTTGATTTTTTACTTGCGTTTGAGTTTGAAGTGGAGAGGTAGCGGGGTCCTGGCTCTGAATGCGATTTTGTGGCTTAGTACTTATTTGGTTTTTCTCTTGGGTTTGGGTTTTAGTTTGGTTTTGTACTTGATACGCGAGCTTTACATCCTGGTTAATTCCATTTACCATAGTGCCCTCCTTGGCCTGATTTTTTTATTTACTTTTCGGCAAGAAAAATATTTGATTAAAATTTTCAGAAAAATTTTTTGACCAAAGCTTAGTTTTTTTGTATACTTCTTTAATTACGAATATTTCTTTTGGAGGAATGATTATGGACGACAAGAAAGTAATGCCCAACAAGGTGATAACCTTGAGTTATCAGCTTGAAATCGAGGGCAAAGAAACTCCGCCTTGGTTTTCAAGGCCCATGCGTGTTAGCTTTCTCTATGGTCGTGATCCCCTGATGCCCCTTATCGAACAGGCCATCACCGGAGCTAAAGAAGGCGACGAACTTACGGTAACTATTCCCCCTGAGCAAGCATATGGCCCTTATGACAAAAGCCTTGTGCAAGAAATCTCACTTGATCAGCTCAAGAATCCCGACCAGGTAAAAGAAGGGGAGTATTACCAGGAAGTTACCCCTACCGGGCGTCAGCTTATGTTTCTTGTGCTTGAAAAGAAAAACGGCAAGGTCATTGCTGATTTCAACCATCCTGCTGCTGGGCACAATGTAATCATGAAGATCAAGATCGACGAAGTCCGCGAAGCAACGGCCATGGATTTTGCCGCATGCGATATGCGCAATTGCGGCAGTGGTTGAAGCTGCTAAAAACCTAGGGCAGGTTGTCCTAAAAAAAATAAAAAAAGCCCCGCTTAAGCGGGGCTTTTTTATTTCTAAGCTAAGTTCTTTCCAAAGCCTAGGTTTTCTCGTCCGCTGGTGCGACGCGGTGAGGGATCATACATCACCGAGGGCTGCTGTCTGAGGGGTTGCGGAAAGAGATTCATGAGTTGATAGATTTCTACGGGCATGTCCGTGCGCACAGGAAGCCCCAGCTTTTTGGCCTCTTCAAAAGTAATAGGATAATCGTGCGTCCAGCGGCCCTGAGACATGATTTCAGCCAATTCTTCTATCTTGCTATCAGGATACTTACCAGAAAGCAGTTCTTTTAACTGCTCTTTCATTTGTCTAAGGGCCTTTTCTGAAACGTCTGCCAAAATCAAGGTCTGGTCGTCAACTTTATCAATAGGTTTTTCCTTGGCTACTTTGACGATAGAAGCTGCTGGATACTGGCCGAGCTGCGGGTCAACAGGCCCGAGCACCGCGTGTTCGTCCATGACAATCTCATCTGCGGCGAGAGCTATAAGGGTCCCTCCGCTCATGGCATAGTGAGGCACAAAGGCCGTGGTTTTGGCCTTATGGCGTTTCAAGGCCTTAGCGATTTGAAGGGCCGCAAGCACCAAGCCTCCCGGGGTGTGAAGGATAATGTCAATAGGGACATCTGGGTCTGTCATGTGAATGGCACGGATTACCTGTTCAGAGTCGTTGATGTCAATGTAGCGCATCACCGGAAATCCAAAAAAGCTCATGGTCTCCTGACGATGCACCAGCAGAATAACCCTGGAATTGCGTTTCTTCTCGATTTTTTCAATCATGCGTTGCCTTGCGGCTTCAAGAAAACGCTGCCTCATAAGAGGCTGAAGCGTCATTAAGATGAAAAACAACCAGAAAATGTCAAAACCACTCATTTTTTTACCTCCTATCGATTTGTTTTTTGGTCATAAAAAGCAAGTACTCCCCATGGAGTACGTTCATCAGCAAAACACGGGCGCAAACCACGTTTGCAAAACAGGCGGTGGAAAAAAAGGCCTGCTAAGAAACCGCCGGCGTGAGCCCACCAGGCCACTCCCCCCACGATTTGTCCTTGCACCACGGAAAGGGTGCCTGAAAAGACCTGTATAAAAAACCACCACGCCAGGTATAAAACCGCAGGAATTTCAAAGAAGAACGGAAAAATGAAGATGGGAATCATGACCACGATCCTTGCCAAGGGGAAGAGCGCATAATAAGCTCCAAGCACCCCGGAGATAGCTCCTGAGGCACCAATGGTTGGGATGGTCGAATCAGGATGCATGTAAATATGAAAAAGGCTGGCACAAAATCCACACAGAAAATAAAAAATTACAAAACGAAGGCTTCCCATGCGGTCTTCTACATTGTCTCCAAAAATCCAGAGTGTCCACATGTTTCCAATGAGGTGAATCCAGCTCCCATGCAAGAAAAGACACGTGACAAAGGCAAGGTATTTAAGTCCGGGGAAAAGTTCAGCTCCCATGGGATGGGTGTACCGGGCCGGGACCACTCCAAGATAATAAATAATCTGCTCTACCAAACCCCTTGGCAGCGAAACCTCAAGAAGAAATACCAAAACATTGATAGCTATCAAAATGTAAGTGGCCACCGGCACCCCACGACGGGGGGCATCGTCCTGTATGGGAAACATCTTTAACCTCCTTTTTCTGCTGCCTGAAAAATGGGTTTGATGTTATGCTTGTCAAGATGAAATTATTAGAGGCAAAAGACCTAAACATCTTTTTGGCTAAGTCAAGAACTCCCATTGTGGAAAATTTGTCCTTTGATGTTGCTTCAGGAGAAATCCTGGCCTTGGTGGGTGAATCAGGCTGTGGCAAAAGCCTTACCGGCCTTGCTATAATGCGCCTTTTGCCTTCAGGTGTTGAGGCCAGGGGGAAGCTCTTTTTCCAAGGCAAGAATCTCTTTGAGCTTTCTCAAGAGGAAATGCGGGCTATTCGTGGCGGGCGTATTGCCATGATTTTTCAAGACCCTATGGTTAGCCTTAACCCCGTCTTTACCGTGGGTTACCAGGTGGCAGAGGTCCTTGTTTTGCACCAAAAAATTTCTTTTAAAAAAGCCCTGGAGCAAGCAGCTTCGCTTTTGGCAGAAGTTGGAATTCCTGCGCCAAAAGAGCGCCTTAAGTCTTATCCTCACGAACTTTCAGGGGGTATGCGCCAGCGGGTAATGATTGCCATGGCCCTTGCGGGAAACCCTTCCCTTCTCATTGCAGATGAACCAACCACCGCCCTTGATGTCACTATCCAGGCTCAGATCCTTGAGCTTTTGCGCAAACTTCGCGAAACCCGCGACCTTGCCATTCTTCTTATCTCACACGATCTCGGAGTGGTGGCTGAATTAGCTGATAGGGTGGCGGTTATGTATGCAGGGCGCTTAGTTGAGCAAGCAAGTTGCGTGGAGCTTTTTAAAAATCCACTACACCCTTACACCAAGGCTTTACTTGAAGCGTTGCCTCAGCCTGGCAAAAAAAGCCTTAAGGCACTTTCCGGCCATGTTCCCCCGCCTGGCGCAAGACCCAAGGGATGTAAGTTTTCTGAGCGCTGCCCCATCGCACAAAAACGCTGTTTTGAAGAAGAACCTTCTTTAAGAGCCAGCGGAGATGGCCATTTGGTAAGGTGTTTTTATGTCTGAGATCCTTACGTTTAGAAACGTCTCGAAGATTTATCATTTAAGGCGGGGCTTTTTCGCACCGAAAAGGGCCTTTTATGCGGTGCGAGAGGTGAACCTTGCGGTAGGGCGCGAAGAAATCTTAGGGGTGCTTGGAGAGTCTGGCTGTGGCAAAAGCACCCTGGCAAGGCTTGCTTTGGGGCTTGAACTTCCGGAAAAAGGCGAGGTCCTTTTTGAGGGGAAAATCCTTTCTTCTCTTTCAGAAAAAGAGCGCCGCCAGATAAGGCGCAAGGTCCAGATTGTCTTTCAGGATCCTTATTCTTCGCTAAACCCCCGTAAAAAGATTTTTGATCTGCTTGCAGAGCCTTTGGTCATCCACAAACTTTGCACTGAGAAAAAAGCCCTTCGAGAAAGGGTTGCTCAGATGCTTGCGCTGGTAAGGCTTAGCGAGGAAGACATGAAACGTTATCCCCATCAGTTTAGCGGCGGTCAGCGTCAGCGCATAGCCCTTGCAAGGGCCCTTATCCTTTCGCCTGAACTTTTGATTCTTGATGAACCCACCTCTGCCCTTGATGTTTCTGTACAGGCACAAATGCTCGAGTTGCTCTTAAAACTAAAACAAGAAAGGTGCCTTACTTACTTTTTTATCTCTCATGATCTTCCCCTGGTGCTTTTCTTAAGTCATCGGGTGGCGGTTATGTATCTTGGCCGGGTGGTAGAAGTCTCACCGGTTACGAATTTTTATGCCCTTCCGCATCATCCTTATACTGAAATGCTACTTGAAGCGGTGCCTGAGCCTGATCCTACGCTTCGTAAGCAAAGACGTCTTATTCAAGGGGAGCCCCTTGATCCCACCAAAGTAGAAAAGGGCTGTCCGTTCTTCCATCGTTGTCAGGAAGCATTATCTTCCTGTAAAGAAGAGACCCCAGCATTAAGAGAAGTTTCGCAAGGGCACCTAATAGCGTGTTTCAGGAGATGATAAGAATAGACGGCTCATATGGTGAAGGTGGGGGCCAGATCCTCCGTACCGCGCTTACGCTTTCTATGCTTACTCAAAAGTCTTTTGAGCTGGTTAATATCCGCGCCAAAAGACCAAAACCAGGCCTTCGCCCTCAACACCTTACCTGCGTTAAGGCTGCCCAGAAAATCTCAGGCGCAGAAGTAGAAGGCGCACGGGTAGGTTCTCTTTATCTTTCCTTTCATCCGAAAAAGGTAAAACCTGGTTCCTATCATTTTGATATTGGGACAGCCGGGGCCACGGCATTGGTCTTTCAAACCGTAGGCCTTGCGCTGGCGTGTGCCGGGGCCTCTAAGCTCCTTTTAAAAGGTGGCACCCATGTGCCTTACGCCCCTTGTTATCACTATCTTGCAGAAGTCTATGCTCCCATTCTTGAACAGCTTGGATTTTCTTTTGCCTTTGAGCTGAGAAGATATGGTTTTTACCCTGCAGGAGGCGGAGAAGTAAGCGTAAAAATTGCCCCTCAAAAAGAAATCAGCGAACCTTTTGAATTATGCGGCCCGTATAAAACGAAAAAAGTAAAAGTTCTTTCTGTGGTAACCGAAGATTTGCCTTCCCATATTCGCACGAGACAGGCTAAGGCAGCCTCGGAAATATTAGCCGAAAAGGGATTTGAGCCCGAAGTAAAACTTGAAAAAGCCTGGGCCAAGAGCCCGGGGACAGTTGTTTTTGTGGCCATTTCTGAAGGGGCAAAGCGGGCAGGATTTTTTTCCCTAGGTAAAAAGGGAAAGCCTGCGGAAAAAGTGGCCGAAGAGGCAGTTTTTGCTTTTTTCGAGTTTTATAAGACGCAAAAAGCAGTTGACCCCTACCTGGCAGACCAGCTCCTTTTGCCCCTTGCTATCACCAGGATGCCTTTTTGCTTTGATACTTCAAGATTAACCAGACATTTTTTTACAAACTTGTGGGTGATCAAACATTTTATCCCTGACTTTTCTCCAGAAGTAAGGGGAGACCTTGATACCCCAGGGATTGTTTCTTTTTTGGGAACGGTTTAATTACGGCCACCTAAAAATCCGGACACCTCAGAAAGGGGAAATTAAGTTAATGGAAATCATGCCAGGCATCTTGGGGAAACCACAGACCACTTCTCCCGTGTGGGATTGGACGCATCCGTGCTGATGTCTAGCCATGTACGTGGTATTATTTGAATTGTAAACCATGTAGGGGCGACGCATGCGTTGCCCCTACCAAAAAATGTCCTGCGTGGCGCCGCATTGGGTCGTTAGGGGCCGTGCTAGGGTTCATTCAAATCCGCTGTCACCCGCCACATCAGCGACCTATGGGAAAGACCGGACGCACAGGTATGGCAACGCAATTATTGGGAACAAACTGTCCCCAAAGAATGCACATTGAACATCATCCGCTAATAAATCGCCGAAAATCCCCTGCATTGGCACCTGGACTGCTATTCCCGCACACCAGGGCCGCGATCCACTTACCCGTAAAATTTGGCGCCTCATGCACACCTCGGTAAAATTTCATAACCCCGACAATAATAAAATAGCTTTATTATACCGGCCCAAAAAATGAGAAGATGAGGATAAGATGAAAAAAAATTCAAAAACACTAAATGAACTCATTCAAATCCTTTCACAGCATAAAAAAGAATTGAAAAATAGATATCGCATAAAGAAATTGAAAATTTTTGGTTCTTATGTTGAAGGCAAACAAACAGAAAAAAGTGATCTGGATCTAGTTGTGCAATTTTATGAAACACCTACTCTTATTGAGCTTGTAAAAATTGAGGAAGAACTGAGTGAACTTCTTGGCGTAAAGGTTGACCTTTTAACAGAAAAAAGCATAAGTCCCTTCATAAAACCCCACATAAGAAAAGTTGAGGTGGTAACGTGAAAAAAGTAGAACCATATCTCAGACATATTTTGCAAGAGTGCGAATTTCTTATAGAAGATTCTCAATAAATCGACACCTTTGCAAAAATAACCGAGATCAGTCTTGTTAAGACAAGAAGAATCATTCCTATTTTTCGTTTCGACAAATGGGAACGGATCCCAGACCTTAAGAACAGCCAAATAAATTGATATATAAGATGGACAGAGGGTATCCTTTAACCTGATTCACAAATAAGTAGAATAAAAATTAAAACACGGGTTAAAATGAATTATGCTGGTTGAAGAGCTGGAAAGGCAAAAAAAGCTACTTGAAGAAGTTTATAAGGCCAATCGCAGGTTGCGCAAAGTTCCCTTTGAAGACTTGGCAAAGGCCCACGAGCAGGGAAAGCTCCTTTTCATAGAGGGTCTTAAAAAACCCGCGTTTCGTTTCAAGCGTGAGTTCCGCGGTTTTCTCGCTGGCACAGTAGTAGGGCCACACTTTTTTATGCCGGGCTTTCCTAGTATCCCCAGGGTATTTGTACTTGAAACAGGCATTCCCCGCTACCTACGTGGGCCCTTTTATGCGGAAGAAAAAATCGAAGGCTATAACGTCAGGTTGGCCAAAGTATTTGGCGAGATAAAGGCCTTTACCCGAAGGGGCTACGTATGCCCATTTGCTACGGATCGCTATCTGGATTTTTTGCCAAGGCTTCCGGAATTTTTTGAAAAGTATCCGCAGCTGGTGGTGTGTTGTGAGGTAGCAGGCCCGGAAAATCCTTTTGTCTCAGAATGGCCGCCTTACGTAAAAGAAGACGTTTTATTCTTTGTGTTTGATTTGTTTGACCTTGAAAAAGAGACTTTTTTGCCTCCTGAAGAAAAGTATAAGCTTTTGCAAGCTTATGAATTCAGAACACCAGAGATTAACGGGCCCTATCAACCTGATGATATTTCTTCCCTTAAAAAACTCATTTTGCACTACGATGAAGAAGGAAGGGAAGGGATAGTTATTAAGCCTGCGTCTTTGCGCTACGGCCGGGTTATCAAATACGTTACTTCAGCGTCAAATGTGTCCGACCTGCGCGTGGCCTTTCCTTACATTGGTGAGCTTGATGCCAGCTACATTGTGCATCGGCTGGTGCGTATAGCCATTACTCGTTGGGAGCTTGGCCAGCCCTTTGACGAAGCCTTTTCCAAAGAGCTTGGAAGTGCCCTTTTTGGCGAAATAAAAAAGCTCCTTGATGGTGTATCGCAGGGTGAGCCGGTAGAAGAAGTCTTCAGGGTCAGGCTCAAACATAAAGAAGCCCTACATGCCCTTTTGGCCCATTTCCGTACCGCCCAGGTGCGTATAGAAATTCGCAGGGAAGAATGGAAAGATGGCTATTTGCATGTTGAATTTGCAAAGATTTACCCCAGAGCAACTTCTTTTTGGGCGGGGAAACTCCAAGGCCTTGCTCAGATAGACTAGCTTTTACACGTACAGGTTTTGGCGCGCCTGAAATAAGACTTCAGCAAATGCATGATAATTAGCGTTCCCAAAACAGCTGCTGCCAGGACGTTTAAAACTGATAAATGTGCGCCCCTATCCACCGGAGGCTTGAAGACAAAGCTTCCCTCTTGCCACAAAAAATCAAGTATTATGCCTGCGATGATAGAAAACCCAATAAGAGATAAGGCGTAAACAGCAAAGGTCTTTGTGCCGAAAATCTTTCGAATGATAACCAAGGAAGCGACATTGGTTGCTGGCCCGCTCATTAGAAAAACCAGGAGACTTCCTGGCGAAAATCCTTGCAAATAAAAAGAATAGGCCAAAGGCAGAGAACCCGTAGAACACATGTAAAGGGGGACACCGGTAAGCAGCATCGCCAGGTATTGCCAAAATCCAGGGCTAACTTTTTGCCCAAGGTACCCTGGAGGCAGAATGGTAACCAAAAGCGCTGCCAGAATAAGGCCTATGGCCAGCGGTCTGGCAAGCTCTGCCATCAGGTCCCCAAAACTGTAATGAAGGGCTTCTCTTAGAGGACTTGAACGATTTTGGGCGCAACAAGGAGATAAGTCTTCAGGGACCAATGAAATCTTTTTGTCTCTTATCACCAAAAAGCTAATGAATCCCGCGGCAATGCCTGCGGTTAAGGCCGCAAGGGCGTAGCTTACGGCAAAGGGCAAGCCAAAAAGCCCAAAAGTAATAAAAAGGGCGTCAATGCTCGTTTGTGGGGTGGCTACCAAAAAGGCCACCGTGGCCGGAAGCCCGGCACCGTGACGTGCTAATGAAAGTGCCACGGGCAAAACACTACACGAACACAGAGGAAGGGGAACCCCTAAGGCAGCAGCCTTAAAGATGGCTGAGACTTTGCTTGCCCCCAGATGGGTGGCCAGTTTTTCCTGAGGAATGAGCGCCTTTATAAGACCTGCTATTAAAAGCCCAACCAGAAAATAAGGGGCAATACTTGCCAGGATATGGAAAAAATTAGTGGCAAAAGTTGCCACAAATTCCGTTATGGTCATACATTTATTCTATACCAAACTATTAGGAAAAGAAACTGGCGATAAAGTGTTTTTACTTTTTAGAGCGTCCGTAAATGTCGTCGAATCTTACGATATCATCTTCGCCAAGGTATTCTCCGTTCTGGACTTCGATAATTTCCAAAGGGATTTTTCCCGGGTTTTCCAGGCGATGTTTGGTGGATTTGGGCACGAATATCGATTCGTTTTCGTGCAAAAACATTTCTTCATCGCCTATTTGAACTTTAGCCGTACCTCTCACCACTACCCAGTGTTCAGAGCGGTGATAATGCATCTGAAGACTTAGGCGTTCGCCTGGTTTGACCACAATACGCTTTATTTTGTAGCGCGGTCCTGCTTCTAGAACGGTGTAACTTCCCCAGGGACGATAGGTGGTAACGTGTTCTAGAGCCTCAGGGTAGCCTTCTTCTCGTAAGCTTTTTACAAGCTGGCTAACCTTTTGGGCGTCTCCCCGCTTCACTATCAAAATGGCGTCAGGGGTTTCTACAACCAAATGGTCTTCAATCCCAATGGTAGCTATGAGGCGTTTTTGCCCAAGGATCATGCTATTTTGGGTCTCAATGCTAATCACGCGACCTGTTTTGGCGTTTCCGTGTTCGTCTTTTTGAAGCACGTCAAATAAGGCGTCCCAGGAGCCGATGTCGTTCCAGTAAACGTCAAGTGGAACAACCGCTACCTGAGTTGATTTTTCCATGAGCGCGTAGTCAATGGAGATATCCGGCATTTGGGCGAATTCTTTGCCCATGGCGGCAAAGCCTTTTTCGTAAAGCCCGTAAATATCAGGGGCGCATTTAGAAAGTTCTTTTGCGAAGGTTTCTGGGGTGAAGAGAAAAATACCGGCATTCCAGTAATAACCACCTTCAGCAAGATAAGATTTTGCGGTCTCTAGGTCTGGTTTTTCGGTAAAACGGGCTACTTTATAAGCGAAACACTCTTTGTTTTTGCAAAGCGGCTCCCCTTGCTTGATATAGCCATAACCTGTCTCTGGGCGTTTTGGAGAGATGCCAAAAGTAACTAGGTAGTTTTCTTGGGCGATTTTTTCTGCGGCTTGAACTGTGCTTGCAAAAGTCTCTACTGGTTCGATGAGGTGGTCAGAGGGGCAAATCAAAAACGCCTCTTGCGGGTCAAACCCCAATACTTCACAGGCGTATTTGAAACCATAGGCAATCGCAGGGCCGGTATTGCGCCCCAAAGGCTCACAGAGGAGATGATAGCCGTTTGTGTCTGAAAGGTGTTCTTTTACGTGAAATTTATAGTCCTCACAGGTAAGGATAAGAATGTCTTCTGGTCTTAAAAAGGTAAGCAAGCGGTCAAAGGTTTGTCGTAAAAGGGAGCGTTCGCCATTTAGCTTGAGAAATTGTTTGGGATAGTCTTTACGGGAAAGCGGCCAAAGCCTTGTACCTGATCCTCCAGCAAGGATAATAGCCTTCATTTCTCCTCCGCCTTTTCTTTTAGTTTTTAAGAGGTGGTTGTCCGGTGGACTCCAGCACAGATTGCCAGAAACGGCTTCTGAGGTCTACTTGTTTGCGTTTTTTAACTGCAGCAGAAAGGGGAACATGGATATAACGGTCGTTTAAGTAGCTTACCATCAAACCGGTTTTCCCTGCCATGGCTGCATGGGTGGCATATTGCCCCAAAAAGCCACAATAAATACGATCATCTACAATGGCAGGTACACTACGGACAATATAGCTGGGATCAATATACCGGATATAAATCTCCTGACCTTTTTGGGTGAAGTGTTCTTTGATTTTATCTTTTAAGAATTTGCCTATATCCCCTAGCTTTAGATTGCCTGAGGCGTCGTATTCTGGTGGATCAGGGCGGACATATTTTTGCCCGGCACCTTCAGCTACCACGATGACCGCATGTTTGCGGGCTTCAAGGCGCGCCTCTAGCGCGGAGAGAAGACCGTTTGGGGGCTCAAGGTCAAAGTCATCTTCTGGAATCAGACAGAAATTAACTTCTTTGCGCGCAAGGGTAGCCGCAGCAGCAATAAATCCAGCATAGCGTCCCATCACTTTCACAAGGCCTACTCCGTTTGGCACGGCAATGGCCTCGGTGTGGGCACATCTTATGGCCTGACAGGCCATTTCTACCGCAGTATCAAAGCCAAATGTTTTAGACGTGAGGTAAATGTCGTTGTCGATGGTTTTGGGCACAGCAACTACGGCTATTTTAAGACCGCGCCGGTCTATTTCTTCTTTGATGAGACTTGCCGCCCTGAAAGTACCGTCTCCACCAATCATGAAAAGTATTTGTACGTTTAGCCGCTCAAGGGCATCAACAATCTCGTCAATGGGCTGATGCCCCCGCGAAGTGCCTAAGATAGTCCCGCCTAGTTCGTGGATGTTGGACACTACGTCAGGGGTAAGATACATCACATCGTGGCCGTATTTAGGGATAAAGCCCTGTAAGCCATAACGAATGCCGAAAATGTGTCTTACGCCATAGGAAAAATAAAGGGTCAACACAATAGAGCGAATTACGTCGTTAATTCCTGGGCAAAGCCCTCCGCAGGTTACTATAGCGGCTCTGGTTTTAGCGGGATCAAAATAGATTTTAGGCCTTGGTCCGGCAAGCTCTACTGTTGGCGGAAGTTTTCCCTCTTCCAGGCATTTTTTAAGATAGCCCTCTGAAATTTTGAGGGCCACTTTCATATCATCTGTGACGTAGCATATCGGTTCTTTTTTAAGGGGATTGTCAACCTTACAGGGCCCAAGTGTTTCTATCGTAAACTCTGTGTCGTCTTCTATCATTTCCTCTAACATTTCAAATTGACATTCCATATTTCTACCCCCTTTAGTTCTTATCGCCTGAAAAGCTTTTTCTTTAAAAGGTCCTGTAAAGCAGGGTAAAGTTCAGGAAACGAAAATTTGTATCCTGCATCAAGAAGCCTTTTAGGCCGAGCTTTAACTCCTCCTGTGAGAAGCATTGCAAGTTCTCCAAAAATCATCTCAAGCATCTTTGGGGGGACCGACATAACAGCAGGACGCTTAAGCACCCGGGCAAGGGTTTTGGCAAATTCCTTGTTTCTTACTATTTGAGGCGCAACGAAATTAAAAGGCCCAGATAGTTTTTTATCTTTTATGAGAAAAATGCTTCCACGGGCTACGTCTTCGATATGTATCCAAGGAAACCACTGGTTGCCTTTTCCAATGGGTCCACCTAAGCCCAATTTAAAGGGGAGCAGCATTTTTGATAAGGCCCCACCTTTTTGGCCAAGTATTATCCCAAAACGCAAGGTGCAGACGCGAACGCCTTTTTGAGTGGCTGAAAAAGCCATTTCTTCCCATTCCTGGCATACCTTTGCTAAAAAGTCTTTTCCAGGAGCGCTTTCCTCGGTGATTTCTTCTTCCCCGCGATCTGCGCCATAGTATCCCACTGCAGAAGCGTTCAATAAAGTTTGCCCTTTGGAAAGTACCGAAACTATGTTTTTGGTAGCGCTTAAGCGGCTTTCCCGAATGAGTTCTTTATAAGCTTTAGTCCAGCGAGCAAAAATATTGGTGCCTACAAGATTGATAACAACGTCTGCTTTAGCACAATCATGAAGCCAATCTCCTGCAACAGTGGGATTACCATAAGAAAGAGAAACTCCCTGGGGAACTACCAAGGCTTTTTCAGGACGCCTTACCAAAACCTTAACTTTAAAGCCCCTTTCTAATAAGGCGCGCGCAAGATATGGCCCTACAAATCCGGTTCCACCTGCAATGAAAACTTCCAATATTCACCTCCTGGCCTAATTAAACATCAAAACTGTTTAAAAAGACAAGTTATAAAATTTCGAAACTTTGCAAAACTGCTGAGATCTAAAATTGTAAGCCCAACTGCAAGGAGTCCTCTCCCATTTTTTGCAAAGGAAATTTGCTTTCCGGATTTGTTAACTCAGAGATTGCTTTTGACCTTTATTCATACTAAAGTTCTATGAAAAGGAGGGTGTATTAAATGAAGATTTTGTTGCTGCTTATTGTTTCTTCAGTTTTTTTTGTGAGTTGTAGCGGAAAGGGGTTTTATTTGTATTACGGAAAGGATGGCAGTGGTGAGCTAGACTGCCCGTGGGTAATAATTGGCCAAAAAAATGTCGGTTCTTCCGTTATAGAAAAACGCCTTTGTGGAAAAAAAGAGCTTAAGCAAATACTTGAAGAAGCCCATTTAGACGAAAAAGAAACTAGAGACCTATTTGAAGCAGCCTGTGGTGAAGGAGCTTCGGCAGTGAAATTTTTGCAAAAATACTATGCCCTTGAACCAGCAAAAAAAATCCGTCTACGTGAGAGTTTTGAGCGCCATGGCTATTTCCTGAATGACTATGGGTGCTAATTGAGGCTTACGCTTACAATTTTCGATATGCCCTTTTCTTCCATCGTTACCCCTATGAGGAGATCTGCGTTTTCCATGACGCGTTTGTTATGGGTTACCAAGATCACTTGGGAGTGTTTGGTAAGTTCTCGTAAAAGATTAACGAATTTTTCGGTATTGGCTTCATCTAGCGGGGCATCTACCTCGTCTAAGACACAAAAAGGCCCTGGTTTGACCAGATAAAAGGCACAAAGAACAGCAAGGGCGGTAAGGGCTTTTTCCCCACCTGAAAGCATAGCCAGATGGCGGATCGGCTTCCCGGGGAGCTTGACGATAAGATCAAGTCCGGCCTCAAGTGGGTCTTCTGATTCAGTAAAACGCAACTCTGCCGATGCTTCAGGGAAAAGTACCGGAAAAATCTGAGCAAGTTTTTCATTGGCAGCGGCAAGGGCTCGTTTCAGACGTTTGCGGCAGGTTTGGTTAATTTGTTTTACCGCTGCCTTTAAGTCATCCAACGCCTTTTCCAGGTCCTCTTTTTGAGAAATCAAGAAGTTTTTTCTTTCTTTTGTTTTTTCTAATTCTTCGATAGCTGCAAGATTTATCAGCCCAAACTTGTCTAATTCTTCTTTTACTTCCAATATTCTTTTATTTATGTCTTTAATGCGTATCTTTTCTTCGTTTTCCTCATTTAAAGGAAGGAAGATTTTAAAATTTTGGTAAGCTTGTTCGGCTAAATGCGCCAAAGTGAGCTCAGTCTGAGCCAAATCAACTGATATCCTGTTTAGAGCTTTTTCTTCATTTTCTAGCTCTTTGGTTTTTTCATAAACAATATTTCTTAGTTCTTTTTCTCTTTTTCTTAAATGGTCTAATTTCTTTTTCTTTTCTTCGATTACTCCTTTAATCGAATTTATTTCTTCTTGTTGGCTATTAAGAATACTTTTTAGCTCTTTAATTTTCTTCTTAATTTGCTGCCAATTAGTGTTTATTTTATCTTTTTTGTAAACAAATTTCTCTATTTGTTGCGCTAAAATGCTTTCTTCTTCGATTTGCTTTTGAAGTTCTTTTGTAAGAGTTTCTTTTTTTTCTTTTTTTCTTATGAGTTCTATTTCTATCTCTCTTAGTTTTTTACTTATTTCTAGCTTATGTCGTTTTTCTCTTTCATATTTTTCCTTCAGTTCAAACAGTTTTTCTTCGAACGTTTTAAATTCTTTTTTTAGTGGTTCTTTTTTGCTAGCTTTTTCTTCGATTTCATTCTTGATACTATTTATTTTTTCTTCCAGGAAGAAGATATTTTTTTGCAATATTTCTAAATTGTTTTCGATTTTTTCTAGGTTTATTTGATTTTGCTGCATTTCTTTAGTGTAGTTTTTAATTTTTTTAACAGATTCTTCTTTTTGAGCAGCTAGTTGACTTATTTCTTTTTTGAGCTTTTCCTGCCTTTCTTTTAAGATTTTGTTTTTGCTTTCTTTTTCTTTTATCTTGAGCAGTATTTGCTCTTTTTCTTTCACTAATGTTTCAAGCCTTTTTTTCTTTTTTAGTAACTCTTCGCTTTTTGATGAAGAAACAAAGACAAAACCATCAGGGGTAACTAATATATTTTTTTCTGGAATCAGATATTTCTTTTCTTCTTCAATGTTTGCTTCTTCCAGGCTTTTAACAATTTGAATATTTTTAGTTTTTTCTTTAAGGACGCTGTTAATGTCATTTCCAATAAAAAGCACCGCTTTTTTATTTGTATTTGACAAAACCTCAATCGCTTTCGGCAAGTCTTTTCTATTCTTTAAGATAATAGCTTTTGTTAGGTCTTGATATACGTGATCAATAATCTTTTCCTCTTCTTCAGTTAGGTCTACTTGATTTAGTGCCAGTTCAAATTTTATTTTGTTTTTGCTTAAAACTTCTGTTATTCCTTTGGTGGATTGACTTATAAAAGAAGATAACCATGAAACTTCCCTTTCAAGCTCTTTTCTTCTCAAATACAGCTCATGAAGTTCTTCTTCAATGATTCTTATATCGTTTTCAGTATTTTCTTCTATTTTAACCTTTTCTTTCAATTCGTCTTCTATTGCTTTTATCTTTTTTTCATAATTTTCTTTTTCTTTTGCTAGATTTTCAAGTCTTTGTACTATAATAGTTTTTTTATTATTTAGCTCTTCAACTTCTTTTATGAATTTCTCTTTTTCTTTTGTAACTAAGGCCAGCTCCCTGTCCAATCTTTCTATTTCACTACTAATTTGATCAAGTTTTATTTGCAGCGCTCTTGTTGCTTCTTCTAGCTCTTTTAATTCTCTTTCTTCGTTTTTTATATTTTCAGTAATTGTTTTATTTTCTTCTTTTAAGAAAAAATATGTTTTTTCCTTTTCTGGGAGATTTTTTTTGATCTCGTCTATTTCTTTTTTAATTCCAGATATTCTTAACCTGATTTTTTGTTGTCTTTCCTTATTTGCCGAAATCTTCCCTTCTATTTGCGAAATTTCTTTGGCAAAGTTCGATTCTTCTCTAAACAAAACGTTTATTTCTTTTCTTTTTACCTGGTGCTGTTCTTCTAAGTCTCTTAATTTCTTTTCTAAGTTTTGCAGTTCTTCCTCAAGGATTCCTATTTTGCCTTCACATTCTAGGATTTCTGGTTCAAGCTGTTCAATCTCTTTTTTTAATGATTTAACCTTTACTTCTAATTGTTTTCTTTTTTCGAGAATTTTTTCTTTCTTTTCTGTTTGTTTTTTATATTCCTGGTTTAACTTATGTATTTCGAGATTTCTCAGCTCTTCCTGCAAAGAAAGATATTTTTTAGCTTCAGCGGCTTGTTTACTGAGTTCTTCTAATCTTCCCTCTACTTCGCTCAAAATATCTTTTATACGTCTTAAGTTTTCCAGGGTTTTTGTTATTTGTTTTTCTGTTTCATCACGGCGGATTTTGTAGCGGCTAATCCCAGCCAGTTGTTCAAGGTGTTTGCGCCTTTCTTTAGGAGATTGGTCGATAAATTGACTTACCTGGCCCTGGTCTATGATGCCGTATCCCCGAGCGTAAACACCGCTATCAATAAAAAGATAGACAATGTCTTTCAGGCGGCAGGGTTTATTATTAAGGAAGAATTCGCTTTCACCGTCGCGATAAAGCCGCCGCACCACAGAAATCTCAGAAAGGTTAGCAAGCTCTTTAGGACCGTCTTTTTTTTCATTATCAAGGACAAGCCTTACTTCGGCAAATTCCGGACGAAAGCCGTTTTCACCAGCATATATGAGATCTGACATTTCCCGCACACGTAAAAGGCGTGGGTTTTGTTCTCCAAGGATCCACCTTAAGGCATCTACCAGGTTGCTTTTCCCTGAGCCATTTGGCCCCACAATGGCTGAGATCCCAGGGGGGAAGCTGATAGAAATCTTGCGCGGGAAGGATTTAAAGCCAAAAATTTCTAACCGTTTTATTTGCATGGCAAGGAAAATTTAACGGAAATCTAATAAGCGACAAGATGCCTTGCACGTTGCAAGAACCAAGGCTTCGTGGTAATTGATTAGAGCACGCCGAGGTGGCGGAACTGGCAGACGCGGTGGACTCAAAATCCACTGGGGTTCACCCCCGTGCGGGTTCGACTCCCGCCCTCGGCACCATCTCTTTTCTTTGCCTTCCACATTGTTTTCAAAAATTTCTTCTTTTTCTTAATAAAAATTGGTATTAAATAGGCGAGGGGTTTCCCAGAAAAACTATACCAAAGGAGGGCAATATGAAGCTCACTCTTTCAGTGATTAAGGCCGATATTGGCGGCTATGTAGGACATTCCTCTACACACCCTGACGTAGTAGCAAAGGTAAAAGAATACGTCGCAGAGGCTGTTTCCAAAGGAATCTTGATCGATGCTTCTGTTATTACCTGTGGTGATGACATTGCCATAGTAATGACCCATACCAAAGGCAAAGATAACGAAGAGGTCCACAAACTCGCCTGGGATGCCTTTGTTGCAGGGACAGAAGTTGCAAAAAGTCTCAAACTTTATGGAGCAGGCCAGGATCTCCTTGCTGATGCCTTTTCTGGAAACGTAAAAGGCATGGGCCCTGGTGTAGCTGAAATGGAATTTGAAGAAAGGAAAAGCGAACCAATCATCGTATATTTTGCGGATAAAACTTCTCCAAGTGCCTGGAACCTAGCTCTTTATGAAATGTTTGCTGATCCCATGAACACTGCCGGTTTGGTAATCGACCCTTCCATGCATGATGGCTTTACCTTTGAAGTAATGGATGTTTATTCCGGCAAAGCAGTAAAGCTAGAAACCCCGAGAGAGCTTTATGACCTCTTGGTGTTCATCGGAGCTACGAGCCGCTATGTCGTAAGGGCTGTTTACCGCAATAGAGACCAAGAAATCGCTGCGGTGGCTTCAACCCAAAAACTTTCTTTAATGGCTGGGCGTTACGTAGGTAAAGACGATCCCGTATTGATCGTTCGTTGTCAAAGTGGCTTTCCCGCAGTGGGTGAAGCCCTTGAGCCTTTTGCAAGACCTTGGCTAGTAGAAGGTTGGATGCGCGGTTCACACACAGGCCCTCTTATGCCAGTCTCCTTTAAAGAGGCCAAACCCACTCGTTTCGATGGTCCTCCTCGTGTTGTTGCTGCTGGTTATCAGTTGTGTAATGGAAAACTGGTAGGTCCTAATGATCTTTTTGATGATCCTGCCTTTGATGATGCTCGTAATCGCTGCGCAATTCTTGCTAATCAGCTTCGTCGCCAGGGTATTTTTGAACCACACCGTCTTCCGCCTGAAGAAATGGAATACACCACCCTTCCCAAAGTCCTTGAGAAACTTAAGGATCGCTTTGTTGACATTGGTGAGCCTGAAGCCAAGGCTCCTGGAACAGGCACCGGCGAAATCCACGAATAAAGGAAGGGGGCTTGGCCCCCTTTTCTTTTTCCGTCACTCCCAACCCCCTTATCATGCATTGCGAGTGCCTTTGACAATATTATTGGTAGCAAATTTATCCCACAAAGCATCTTCGCGAGGCTTGTACTCCCGCGCGATCCCGGCTACACCATCATCACAAGGCGTGCGATTCGTACGCCGAAGTGATCCCATGAGATTGCTTTGGTCGCTTACGCTCCCTCGCAATGACAGAAAAAGAGGCCCTAGCAATAACCGCTAAAATGTCAGCGCGAGGAGGGCTGTTAAGGCCGACGAAGCGATCTCTCTACCGAGCACAGTGAGGGAGCTAGATTGCCTCGCCTCGATTGCAATGACATGTTCAAGTGCCATCTGTTTTGTGCTTTCGGAGTTCAGGATCCGTTCCCATTTTTCGGAAAGAAAAATAGGAACGGATCCCCACAACGGGGCTTGAGAAAAAGAGCAGGTCCCTGGCCGGTCCCCGCAGCGCTTTTTCATGTTTTGTTGTGGCAATCGCTTATGACCGTTAACAAATCGTATTGACTTAAAATGGTTTTCAGTAAAAATTAAGTTGAACAACAGGGCCCTGGGTGCTCCTATTGGAGATAATCGGGAAGTCCGGTGGAAGTCCGGCGCTGGCCCGCAACCGTAACCGGGGACGAAAGCCGCTACCCACCCTTGGGGACAAGCCACTGGGGCCCACAGCAGGCCCTGGGAAGGCGCGGCAAGTAGGATGATCTGGAAGCCGGGAGACCGGCCCAGGGTTTGAGTTTTGTAGGGCTTCGAGGCTTAAGGCCCTGCAAAGGGGATTTCTTCCCTTTGTGCCTCCTCGAATGCCCTCCCAAAAAATACTTTTAAGGAGGGTTTTATGTCTCAAAAAGTCGTTTGCATTGCAGAATCCATTAACATTATGGGCAAAAGAACAGGCGCTGCTATGAAGGAGCGCAATCCCGTTCCCATCCAGGAAATGGCCAAGGAAGAAACAGAGCTTGGGGCAGATTATCTTGACCTAAACATAGGCCCGGCCAAAAAAGACGGTCCGGACCTTGCTGCCTGGATCGTAAAAGTCGTAGAAGAAGTGGTTGATACTCCTCTTTCCCTTGATACCACTAACCCTGACGCCTTGATTGCCGGGATTAAGGCCTCGAAAAATCCTGCTGGCATGCTGATGAATTCCATCTCAGCCCAACCTGAACGCATGGAAAAGCTCATCCCTTTTGCTGCGGAAGTGGGTTGCGACGTGATCGCTCTTCTCTGGGGGCCAGAGGGTATGCCCCGCGATGCCAATGAGCGGGCAGCTATGGCTGTGGACCTTATCATGGCCATGAATGAAGCAGGTATTCCTAATGAAAAAATCTGGGTGGACCCCATTGGCACACCCATTACCCTGGGAGCTGATCAGATACTTGAAGGGCTCAATTTTCTGGCCATGCTGCCAGATATTGCGCCGGGATGTAAAAGCACGGTTGGCCTTTCAAACGTATCAAACGGGGTGCCCCATCACCTGAGGGGCTATCTTGACCGGGTTTATCTCATGATGCTCATGAAATACAACATTTACTCGGCTATTTTGAACGTATATGACAAAGAGCTCGTTGAAATTGCCAAAGGAAAACACCCTGAGTGGGTAAAACTTGTCCATGACATCATGGACGGAGATGAGCCAGACCCGGCTTCGCTTTCTCCTAAAGAGCTCGAAATTTACAAAACCACTCGTGTGCTCACAGGAAAGACCATCTTTTCTGAATCCTGGCTTGAGCTTTAGGAGGTAAGCATGCCAAAGATTACGTTTCTTCCTGCGGGGGTAACAGTTGAAATCCCTGAAGGTGAAACTGTTATCCGCGCAGCCATGAAGGCGGGTATTCATATTAACGCTTCCTGTGGTGGCGCAGGAGTCTGCGGCAAATGCCGTGTGTTTTTAGAAGGAGGAGAGGTGGAAGGGGAGCCTCTCCCCGAAGGCGGGTATAAGGCCTGCACGTTAATTCCCAAAAGCGATTTGGTAATTCGCGTACCAGTTGAAAGTGAGGTTGACCGAAGAGCCCTTTTGCGCCCGGCAAAGAAAGTGGCAAGTTCCTGGCTTGAAGCTCGCGGGCCTGCCAAAGTGAGCATATCCCCTGTAATGCAAAAGATTCATCTTTCTCTTGAGCCCCCAAGCATTGAAAACAATATGCCTGATCTGGCTCGACTTGAAACAGGAATTCTCAAAGAACTCTCTGCAGAAGAAATAGACATAAACTGGAAGCTCCTAAGAAAGCTGCCTTACGTTCTTCGTGAAAAAAACTTTGATGTCACCGCTTGCGTTTTCAAAAAAAATACGCCACGACTCCTTGATGTTGTGCCAGGTGATACCACCTCGCGTCATTTCGCCATAGCCGTTGACATAGGCACCACCACGATTTGCGCAGAACTGGTTGATTTGAATTCAGGAAACGTTATTGGCTCTACTTCAGATTACAACCCACAAATCAGCTATGGTGAAGACGTAATCAGCCGCATTGAATTTGCCCGTAAAAAAGACGGATTAAAGATACTTCATGAGCGGGTGGTGGAATGCATTGCCAAGCTTTCTCAGGAACTTTGCGGTAAACACGGGGTTAAGCCCGAAGAAATTGCCCATTATTCCTTTGCAGGCAACACAGTTATGAGCCATTTTCTGCTCATGCTTGAGCCACGATTCTTGCGCGAAAGCCCTTATGTGCCGGTAGCTGCCAAATTTCCCGTGGTTCCTGCTAAAGAGCTTGGCCTTCCAGCCGGAGACCAGACCATTACAACCCTTGCTCCGTGCGTGGCAAGCTACGTGGGTGGAGACATTACCGCAGGGGTGGTGGCCACAGGCATGGCCAAGGAGAGCCCTTTAACGCTTTTTATCGATATCGGCACCAATGGCGAAATCGTGGTGGGGAACCAGGACTTTCTAGCCTGCGCAGCGTGTTCTGCTGGGCCTGCCTTTGAGGGCGGGGGGATTAAGCACGGCATGCGCGCAACCACCGGGGCCATAGAGGCCGTGCACATTGATCCAGAGACCCTTGAGCCCATGATCCTTACTATTGGCAATAAAAAGCCAAAAGGGATTTGCGGCTCGGGTATTATTTCGCTTCTGGCAAGCCTTTTTATCGAAGGCATTATTGACCAGTCTGGCAAATACCGTCGCGACCTTGACAACCCGCGCATAAGAGAAGGCCGCGAAGGCTATGAATACGTGCTTGTTTGGGCAGAAGAGTCTGCCACAGGCGAAGACATTGTTTTTACCGAAGCAGATATTGATAATCTCATCCGCGCCAAAGGGGCCATGTTTTCAGGGTACCAAACGCTTCTTGAGTCCGTTGGCCTTGAAATAGGCATGGTTGAGCGGGTTATTCTTGCGGGAAACTTTGGCAGTTTTCTTGATCTTGAGCAGGCTATTATTATCGGGCTTTTGCCGGACCTTCCCAGGGAAAACTTTTATTTTGTGGGCAACAGCTCGCTTCTTGGGGCCCGCATGGCAGCCCTTTCTCAGGAGGCTCTAGCGGAGATGGAACAAGTTGCCCAGATGATGACCCACTTTGAGCTTTCTGCCCATCCTGGTTACATGGACTACTACGTTTCAGCTCTGTTTTTGCCTCATACCAATCTCGACCTTTTCCCAAGCGTCAAAGAACTTTTGCAAAAAGAATAGCTAAACAGGCCAGGGAGAACACCCTGGCCTGTTTTGTAAGTGCGGTGGTGCTTACAACGCTGATACCGACGATCTTTCAAAGTTCTCTTTTGGTTTTTTTAAGAAGGTTGTATAAAGTTTAGGCAAGAATCCGAAATTGTTACCAACTTGGGAAAAATAAAAGGAGCTACATGAAAAATATTAAAACAATTGGAATACTCGGTGGGGGACAACTTGCACGTATGATGGTCCTTGAGACCAAAAGACTTGGTTTTGATTTTTTAGTCCTTGATCCCACCCCAGCATGCCCCGCGGCTCAAGTAGGAGCCAAGCAAATAATCGGAAGCTTTAAAGACCCTGAGAAAATAGCTCTCCTCGCGGAAAAAGTAGATGTGATAACCTTTGATATTGAACACGTAAATACGCAAAAGCTTAATGAACTCGAACAGCAAGGTGTTGTAATAAGGCCGTCTCCCAAGATTCTCGATATCATCCAGGACAAACTCAAACAGAAAATGTTACTCAAAGAAGCCGGGATTCCCATACCCCGATTCTTAAACCAAGAAGACTTAACTCAGGCGGCCAAACTGTTGGGGTATCCCTTTGTACAAAAATTGAGACACGGGGGATACGACGGCCAGGGAGTCCTGGTCATTAAGAGCGAAGAAGATCTAAAAGACGCTTTTAAAGAGAATTTCTACGTAGAAGAAGCCATCGCCATTGAAAAAGAAATTGCCGTTTTGGTGGCAAGATCTCCGCAAGGCGAGATAAAAGTTTATCCCGTAGTGGAAATGCTATTTGACGTTCGTGCTAATATCTGCGATGAAGTCCTTTGCCCCGCACGCATAGATGAATCTTTGGCCGCAAAGGCCCAGGAAATAGCTTTTCAGGTGATTGAGGCCTTAGGAGAAGGTGCTGTTGGAATTTTTGCCGTGGAAATGTTTTTGAGTAAAGAGGGCGATATCCTGGTAAACGAGATTGCCCCAAGGCCACACAATTCTGGCCATTTTACCCTTGATGGTTGTATTACTTCTCAGTTTGAACAACACATCAGGGCCATAGCCGGACTCCCTCTAGGCGCTACTGATCTTTTGATCCCCACCATGATGATAAACCTTTTGGGCGAAGGCCAGGGAACGCCTGTGATAGAAGGCTTCGAAGAGGCGCTTTCCCTGGAAGGCGTGCACATACATCTTTATGGCAAAAAGGAAGTTAGGCCTTTTCGTAAAATGGGGCATGTGAATATAGTTGACCGCAACATTGACCAAGTCGTTAAAAAGGCCATGAAAGTAAAAGAAATCCTACACGTAAAGGGGGAGTAACGTGGACAAACCACTAGTTGCCATCATCATGGGAAGTGACTCAGATTTACCCGTCATGAAAGACGCCGCGGAAATGCTCGAAAAATTCCAAGTACCTTATGAAATAAGCATTGTTTCCGCACACCGTACCCCTGAGCGCATGTTTGATTATGCCCAAAAAGCCGAAGAACGCGGCATAGAGATAATCATAGCTGGCGCAGGAGGAGCAGCGCATCTTCCAGGCATGGTAGCCTCTCTTACCGCGCTTCCTGTAATTGGAGTGCCTGTCAAAACACGTTCTCTTTCCGGGATGGATTCGCTTCTTTCCATTGTGCAAATGCCAGCAGGGGTGCCTGTGGCCACTGTTGCCATAAACAACGCTAAAAATGCGGGGATCCTTGCGGCCAAAATGCTCGGCGCCAAGTACCCAGAAATCCGCAAGCGCGTAAAAGAATTCATGAAAGACATGAAAGAAATGGTAGAAGAAAAGGCCGCTAAATTAGAATACGAAGGCTGGAAGGCCTATCTCGCGCAAATGCAATCTTATTAAGCCAAAGTGAACCCAAGATCTTTTGCTCTTATCGCTATGCCGTGGCCCCTCTTTAGCAGACCCTCTGTGCAAGTAGGGGTGCTAAAGGGGTTTTTACAAAAAAACTGGCCTGAATTAGAAGTCAAATCATTTCATCCCTATCTCAAAGTGGCCTCAGCCCTTGGCTACGACCTGTATCAAAAATTAAGTGAAACATTCTGGATAGCAGAAGCCCTGGGAGCAGCACTTCTTTTTCCTGAAAGGTGCCCTGAAATTAAAAACTTTTGTCAAAAAAAGACCAAAGGAAAAATCCCAAACTTTGATTTCGAAAAAAATTTAGCCACTTTGGAAAGCAACCTTGAAGCCTGTTTTGCAGAGATAGATTGGAAGCCTTTTTCCGCCATAGGTTTTTCGGTATGCCTTAATCAGCTTTGCACTTCTCTTTGGGGGGCAAAATGGCTTAAAAGGCGTTTTCCTGAAAAGCCTGTTATCTTTGGCGGCTCAAGCTGCGCGAAAGACTTAGGAAAAAGTATTTTGCGGCTTTTTCCCGAGGTTGATTTCATAATAAACGGCGAAGGAGAAAAACCTCTTTTAGCCTTGCTCAAACATTTGATCGAAGGGGCTCCAAAGCCTCACAAAGGTCTTTTCTTTCGCAAAAACGGCACCGTGGAAGGAGAAGGTTTTTTAGAGCTTAACCCAGAAGAACTTCCCTCGCCTATCTATGACGACTACCTAAAGGAGGTTATGTCTCTTCCTGCGGAGAAGCGCTTTTTCCCGACAATCCCCTTGGAAATGTCCCGGGGATGTTGGTGGTTCAAGTGCAGCTTTTGCAATCTAAATCTTCAATGGCATGGCTTTCGTAAAAAGGCCCTTCCCCAGGTTTTAAAAGAAATTAGGGCCCACGCACAAGCAGGGCTCTTGGATTTTGCCTTCATGGATAATTGTCTGCCAGTAAAAGATTCCCTTCTTCTTTTTGCTGAGCTTGCCAAAGACAAAATCGACTATCGTTTTTTTGCAGAGCTACGCGCAGTTTATAAACGCACTGATTACCATCTTATGCGCCAGGGTGGTCTTACCTGGGTACAAATAGGAATAGAAGCCCTGAGCACGGGAGTTCTCAAAAAACTGAACAAAGGGACTACCGCCATTGAAAACATAGCAGCTATGAGACATTGCGAAGAAGCAGGCCTTATCCTTGAGGGAAACCTTATTTTGGAATTTCCAGGCTGCTGCGTAGAAGAAGTCGCTGAAACCCTTCGGAATCTCGATTTTGTATTTCCCTATCGGCCGCTTACTACGGTTTCGTTCTGGCTGGGCTACGAAAGCCATGTCTTTAAGAATTACCAAAATTACGGTATCAAGGCCATCTGGCCACATCCTTATTATCGCTATTTTTTTCCAGAAAAAATCCTAAAAGACTTTGTCCCTCTTGGATGGTCTTATCGAGGCGACAGGGCCTTTCAAAGGCGCCTGTGGCAGCCTGTGAGGCAGAAAGTAAAACGCTGGCAAAAGCTTTATCATAAGCTTACTAAAGAAAAAGGCCCTCTTCTTAGCTATCGTGATGGAAAAAGTTTTCTTATCATTCGCCAGGTTCTGCCTAACGGCAATGTCCTCCATCACAGACTAAAAGGCCCTTCGCGGGACATTTATCTTTTCTTAATGGACATCAGGTCTCTCAAAGAGTTGAAAGAAAAGTTCCCCAATATACCTGAAACAAAACTAAAAGGCTTTCTGGATGATCTGGTGGCAAAAAGGCTTCTATTTCAGGAAAATGAAAGCTATCTTGCCCTGGCCATTCACCGGCGCCTAAAAGAATAAATACTAAGAATTCCCACCCTTTCATTGACACTAACAAAAAGCGTATTATAAAAGCTAACGTAGCACTAAATTAAAAATTTTGGCACAAAGGAGGTTAAAATGAAAAGGCTATTTTCAGTTATTTCTTTGCTTCTTTTAGTTTTTGCTATGCCTGCCTGGGCTCACTTCCAGCTCCTAATCCCTTCAGATGATATTGTTAGCGTAAATGACAACCGCAGTGTTAGTCTTTTCTTATGCTTTACCCATCCTATGGAAGGCGGCCCCAATATGGAAATGGCTCGCCCGGAAGCCTTTGGCGTGATGATTCGTGGCAAGAAGATAGATCTCATGAGTTCTCTTAAGCCCATTAAGCTGCCTTTTTATCCTGCCTGGCATTCTGAAGCTCAAAAAGAAAAAGGCACCGCCACGGCCTGGAAGGCAACTTATCAGCTGCGTCGCCCTGGAGACCACATCTTCTATGTTGTTCCCAAGCCATATTTTGAACCCGCAGAAGAAAAGTACATCAAGCAGATTACCAAAGTAGTTGTTAACGCCTTTGGGGCGGAAGAAGGCTGGGATCAACCCGTAGGGCTTAAGGCAGAGATTATCCCGCTTACCAGGCCTTATGGTTTTTGGGAAGGAAACACCTTTCGCGGCTTGGTGGTGATCAACGGAAAGCCTGCTCCGAATATCGAAGTCGAAGTCGAATACTACAACAAAGACGGCCGTGCCCATGCGCCCAAAGATCCCTTTGTTACCCAGGTGGTAAAAACAGACGAAAATGGCATTTTTGTTTACACAGTGCCCTGGGCTGGCTGGTGGGGATTTTCTGCCCTTGGAGACGGAGGAACAATCAAAAAAGGCGGCAAAGAATATCCTGTTGAACTTGATGCCGTCATCTGGATTAAGGCCTATCCTCGCCCTGAAGGAGTGCGTTAATGCATATTTCAGAAGGAGTGCTTGCTGCTCCGGTCTTGATTGCCGGAGCAGCAGCCACAACCGTGGGAACTTTTTTAGGTTTGCGTAAACTTAGCCCGGAAAGGATTCCGCAGGTGGCGCTTCTTTCTGCGGCTTTTTTTGTGGCTTCGTTGGTTCATGTGCCTCTTGGGCCAAGCTCGGTCCATCTGGTGTTAAACGGTCTAGTAGGCATAATCCTTGGGCTTGCTACTTTTCCGGCACTTCTGGTAGCGCTTTTTTTACAAGCAATTCTTTTCCAATTCGGTGGTCTAACAACCCTTGGGGTAAACACCTTTAACATGGCCTTTGGGGGTGTGGTGGTCTATTATCTTTTTAGACCCCTTATATATCTTTTTAGACCCCTTATAAAGAGTCAAAAACCTCTTCTAGTTGGTATAGGGGCGTTTTTGTCCGGGGCCTTGGCCATTTTGATAAGTGGCATATTGGTGGCATTAGAGCTCGTTTTTACCGGTGAAAGTTTTTACACCTCAGCCAAATTAATTCTTGCAGCCCATCTACCCGTTATGCTCATCGAAGGAATCATTACCGTCTTGCTGGTGAGCTTTCTCAAAAAAGTCCGTCCTGAAATTTTTCTCAAGGAGGAATAATCGTGAAAAAAATTATTTTAGGAGTGCTTTTTCTAGTACTCTTGTCAGCTAATGTTTATGCCCATAAGATCAGCGTTTTCGCGTATGTGGAAGGAAATGCTATCAAAGGAGAGGTTTACTTTAACGACGGCTCCCCTGCTAAGGGCACTAGAGTCACCCTTTGCCCTGTCGGTGAAGAAAAAATTTTGGCTGAAACCAAGACCAACCAGGAAGGAAGTTTTGAGCTTCCTCTTCCCAAAGGGCTTAGCCAGGTAAAGATTATCGCCTGGGCAGAAATGGGGCATCGGGCAGAAATGAAACTATCTTTAAAAGGGACGACTGAAGAACCTCCGTCTCAGGAAACCGTTTCCACTCAGCCGCAAACACCTCAAGCAATACCTGCGTCCACTATTAACGAAGCTGAGCTCAGAAAAATCGTCCGTGAAGAGGTCAAAAAAGAAATCTCTCCCTTTTACCAGATGCTAAACGAGCTCGCCCGCAAGCTTGATAAACCCTCTCTTGCTGAAATTTTCGGTGGTATAGGTTACATCTTTGGTTTATTTGGACTCTGGGCACTTTTGCAGGCACGCAAAAACAAATGAAAGAATCTTTTTTAAGGCGAAGAGATCCGCGGGTTAAACTGCTTCTTGCTCTTGACTTTGCCATCATTGTGGCGGTCAGCAATAGTTTTAAGCTTCTTTTCTTGGCAGGAATTTTTTCAGTTATCTGCCTGGGCCTGAGTGGTTTTGCAGTAGGCTACGTTTTACGCCGCTTAGGCCTGGTCAATCTTTTTCTTGTGCTAGTGGTCTTAACTCTTCCCTTTACCACTCAAGGAGAGCTTCTTTTCAAGATTGGGCCTTTTTCCGCCTCACATGAAGGGACGCTTTTGGCCCTTATGATTTTTCTCAAATCAAACCTTATCGTTTTAACCACTATGGCTCTTCTTTCTACTTCCACAGTGTTTGAGCTTGCCCACGCCCTCCACCACTTATACCTTCCCTCCAAGCTAGTTCAGCTTCTTTTTTTCACTTTTCGCTATCTGAACGTTGTTGAAAAAGAATACCGACGCTTACGCGAAGCAGCGCTTCTCAGGGGGTTTTATCCGCACACCAATCTATTCACCTATCGCACCACTGCTTATCTTGTGGGAAGTCTTATTGTGCGAAGCTATGATCGTTCTCAGCGTGTTTATGAAGCCATGCTCTGTCGCGGTTTTGAAGGCACTTTCCCGATTTACCGTCATTTTCAGTTAGAGCGCTTGGACATTATGTTGGGGCTTTTAGGTGCTACCTATCTCGCTCTCATGGCTATTTTAGGTTAAATTGGCCGCCAAACTTTTTTGATTTAAAACCATGCAACCAATTTTAGAGATAAAAAACTTAAGCTTCTCATACAATGACCGCATTATTTTTGATGGGCTCTCACTTAGCATTAGCCAAGGGGCCAAGATAGGCATCATGGGGCCAAACGGTGCGGGAAAGACCACCCTTTTGCGCACCATTGTTGGCCTAAATAAACCAGATAGCGGCCAGATAATTTTTAAAGGCCACCCTTGCGCAACAGAAAAAGACTTCCGCCTGTTGAGACGCCACGTGGGGCTAGTTTTCCAGGATCCAGACGACCAGCTTTTTTGCCCTACGGTTGCAGAAGACATAGCCTTTGGTCCGTTAAATCTTGGGGTCCCACGTGAAAAGATACCAGCCCTTGTGGCAGAAGTTTTGAAAACTCTTGGTCTTGAAGGCTTTGAAGATAGGGTTACTTATCGTCTCTCAGGCGGTGAAAAACGTCTCGTGGCCCTAGGAACCGTGCTTGCCATGGAACCCGAGGTGCTTCTCCTTGACGAACCCACCGGGGACCTTGACCCACGCAACATTGAACGTCTTATCAGGATCTTGAGGGAGCTTAACTCTTCCCAGCTAATAGTTTCACACGACTTAGATTTTCTCTGTGCCATAGTGGATGAAATTTACTGGCTTGAAGATGGCCACCTAAGGCCTTATCTCACGCAAGACGAACTCACCTTGGAAGGTGCTGGGCTAATCAAATAGTCACCAAGAGCGCAAAACAGGCAGCACGCGAACAACGTCATCGCATGGTATTCTTTTTCTCTAATAAGAGTGCCGATTTATAACGCTCACAATGAAAAATATGAAAAAGACCTTTGCAAAATTGTCGAGATCATTACCCGAGTTTGACAGTTAATAGGCAAATTTAGGCCTTGCCTAAAAGAACATCCCTTTATTTTCAAGGGTTTCAGAGGATGGAGGGTGTTTATTTTCCCGCCCCAAGGTCATTGCCAACCTCGGCCGCAAAGACCGCCTGGATCTTGATCGTATCCGTGACATGATCCGGGCGCTTTCAAAACTCCTTCCTGCCAGTGAGGCCGCTGAAATAAAGGCCTTGATTGAGGCTTCAGGGGTGCCCTTCAAGCTGAATTGGGCTAAGTCTTTAGGTGGAATTTATTTTCTTCGCAAGCTCTGGAACTCCTTCGGGCTTAAGGAATTTTTCGAGAAGAAGCTTAAAGAGAGGTGTTTTGAGATAGTGGATTTGATCTTTTTTGACACCACAAGTGTGTATTTTGAGACGGAGGCAGAAGATAGCTTAAGGAAGCGGGGTGTAGTGGAGCTTGAGTACAGGAGAGAAGAGCAAAAGAAGAAGGTCTACAGGTGGACAGAGATAGAACCCCCGGGTCAAAGGGATTTTCAAGAAGTTAGGAATAAACCTTCCACAGGCCTACGAGTTTAAACTTTCCGCGAGATCTAAGTAATTCAAAGAGCTGGTCAAACGAGAAGTATAGCTCTAGTACTCACGCCTGATTTTGGGCGATGCCCGCAAAAGCTTTATTATCAACAGATACAGCCTTTTCGTGTATCCATGAACTCAAACCCGAGTTATAACGCTCACAACGAAAAATATGAAAGAGACCTTTGCAAAATTGCAGGGCTCGGTAATACAACGTAAGGGGATCCGTTTCCATTTTCCGTGGCGAAAAATAGGAACGTTGCTAGCTGTGTCGAGGGAAGAGACTTAGGAGGCCTGTCCCCCTAAGAACAATTTCAATTTTCATAGCAATGTATCCCTGAGAGAAATAGGATTTTCTCAAAAACTACTGAACCTATGTGAAATACTTCACCGCCGTTGGACCCCTGGGGGTTTTTGCACTACTGAAGGTCCGACGGCAAAAAAGACCTTTTCCGGGAATTTGACTTCCTTGAAATCTCTTGATATAAGAGCTTTAAAGCGATCTTTGAAAGATGGGTTTGCAGCCTAACTAAAAGGAATGGAAACTT